>NZ_JACNME010000016.1 GCF_014270065.1 Quadrisphaera sp. RL12-1S
GGCGCGACCGGGCCGGCGGGGCCGGCGCCGAAGCCGCTGTGCGCCGGGCGGCCGGGAGCGCCGCCGGTGGGCACGGCCGGGGTGCGCGGCAGCGAGACCGCCGCGGGGGCCGGCTCGGCGCGGCGCTCGTCGCGGCGGGCCTGCGGCACGCCGCCGTCGAAGCCGGCGGCGATGACGGTGACGCGCACCTCGTCGCCGAGGGCGTCGTCGATGACGGCGCCGAAGATGATGTTGGCCTCGGGGTGCGCGGCCTCCTGGACCATGCGCGCGGCCTCGTTGATCTCGAACAGGCCGAGGTCGGAGCCGCCCTGGATGGACAGCAGCACGCCGTGGGCGCCGTCGATGCTCGCCTCGAGCAGCGGCGAGGAGATCGCCAGCTCGGCGGCCTCGACCGCGCGGTTGTCGCCGCGGGAGGAGCCGATGCCCATGAGCGCGGAGCCTGCGTTGCTCATGACCGACTTCACGTCGGCGAAGTCGAGGTTGATCAGGCCCGGGGTGGTGATGAGGTCGGTGATGCCCTGCACACCGGACAGCAGCACCTGGTCCGCCGACTTGAAGGCGTCCAGCACGCTGACGCCGCGGTCGCTGATGGACAGCAGGCGGTCGTTGGGGATGACGATGAGCGTGTCGACCTGGTCGCGCAGCTCGGCGATGCCCGACTCGGCACTGGTGGCGCGGCGGCGTCCCTCGAAGGTGAACGGCCGGGTCACGACGCCGATGGTCAGCGCGCCCAGGGCACGCGCCATGCGGGCCACGACGGGCGCGCCGCCGGTGCCGGTGCCGCCGCCCTCGCCGGCGGTGACGAAGACCATGTCGGCCCCGCGCAGGACCTCCTCGATCTCCTCGGCGTGGTCCTCGGCCGCCTTGCGCCCCACCTCGGGGTCGGCGCCGGCGCCCAGGCCGCGCGTGAGCTCGCGGCCGACGTCGAGCTTGACGTCGGCGTCGCTCATCAGCAGCGCCTGCGCGTCGGTGTTGACGGCGATGAACTCGACCCCCTTGAGGCCGACCTCGATCATGCGGTTCACGGCGTTCACGCCGCCCCCGCCAACGCCCACCACCTTGATGACCGCCAAGTAGTTCTGCGGTGCCGCCACGGTCCCCTGCTCTCCCCGATCGCTTCGGGCCTGCCGACCCCGGATCTGCTGCTCCCGAGGCCCCCTCAGGCCCCGGTGAAGTCTCAACCTCACGTCGAGGTTGAACGTTATGTCACAACGGTGTTGTTTGCAGGCTAGGGGCCGGACGCCGAAACTCACAACTCCCCACGCCGCCGCTGCTGAACAGCGGCTCTGCGGTCGCAGCGCTGCGCTCACGGGCGCTGACAGAGCGCTACGACGAGCACGACTCCTGCGGCGCCGGGCCGCCCGTTCGGGCGATCACGAGCGTAGAGCCGCCCCCTGGGAGTCCCTCACAGGGGGGCGCCGCCGGGCCCCTGAGAACCCACCTCCGCGAGTGCTCGCGGAACCTCGGGGAACTCGCGCCGGCTATCACGGGCACATCACGACGACATCACGGCCGCTGCGCCCGCCGGCCCTCTGCCAGCGCCCGCGCGCCCGGCGTCAGGGCGAGGTGGCGGGCGCCAGCGGCGCGCTCACGTCCACCCGGCGCACGCCGTCCCGGGGCAGCAGGAGAGCCGCCACCCGCGCCTTGAGCGCGTCGTCCCCGGGGCTGCCCCAGACCACCTCCTGGCCGTCGCGCAGCGCGAGCCGCACGTCGTCAGGACCGGAGGCGGTCACCGCTGAGACCTGCTCGCGCAGGGAGGCCGGCAGGGCCAGCGCCACCGCGGAGGCGGCGCGCACCGCGTCCGGACGGCTCGGGTCCACCTGCACCAGGGGGACGCCCTGCGGGGCGGCGTCCGCGGTGGTGATGGTCCGGCCGCCACCGTCGAGGAGGACGACGCCGGGGGCACCGCCCGGCGCCGGCACGGCCGCCACGGGCGTCTTCTCCACCACGGCCACCCGCAGCCGGTGGGCGGGGTCGCGGTGGACCTGCACGGAGGCCACCCACGGCAGGCGCTCCACGCGGGCGGTGACCGCGCCGGTGTCCACCCGCAGCAGCGGCAGCCCCAGCTGGTCGGCGGCGGCCTGCTGCACCGCCGGGACGCCGGTGCGGTCGGCCCCGGTCACCTCGACGTCACGCAGCGCGGTGAGCGAGCTGAACAGCAGCGCCCAGGCGGCCAGTCCGAGGACGGCGACGACGAGCGCAGCCACGCCGACCGCGCGCCAGAGGAAGCGCCGGCGGGCGGCGGGGTCGCGCTCGACGGCCGGGGCGCCCCCGGGAGACCTGCCGGCGCGCCCGCCCCGCACAGGGGGCCGGGACGGCTCGCGGTCCGCCGGCGGGCGCGCCTCGGGCTCAGGGCGCGCCTCGGGCTCGGCGCGCACCCCGGACCGGGCCACCGGTCCGGTCGGCGCGCCGGCCGGCGCGGCCGCGGGACCGGTCTCCGGCAGCCGCACCTCCCGCTGCCGCCCGGTCCCGGGCTGGGCTCCCGGCTGGGGCGCGCCCTGCGGCCGCGGGGTCGCGGGGCGGCGCACCGGCGCCGGCGGTCGGCGGCCCGCGGGGCTCACGCGGTGGTCCCCGAGGCGCGGAGGCCCTCGGCGCGCGCCTCGAGCAGCGCCAGCACCTCGGCCGCGACCGCCGTGACGTCGCCGGCGCCGATGGTCAGCACGAGGTCTCCCTGGTGCGCCCGCTCCACCAGCGCCGGCGCCACCGCGGCCCAGGTCGGCTCGAAGGCAGCCCGGGCGGGCGGGACCACGCGGTCGGCCACGAGGGCCCCGGTGATCCCCGGCTCCGGGTCCTCGCGGGCCGCGTAGACGTCCATGACCAGCACCTCGTCGGCGCCGGACAGCGCCTCGGCGAACTCGGCGGCGAAGTCCCGGGTGCGCGAGTACAGGTGCGGCTGGAAGGCCACCACGAGGCGCCCGCCGCCGGCCACCTGGCGCCCGGTGGCCACCGCGGCGGCCACCTTGGCGGGGTTGTGGGCGTAGTCGTCGTAGACGCGCACGCCGGCGGCCTCGCCGCGCGGCTCGAAGCGGCGGCGCGTCCCGGCGAAGGACTCCAGCCCGTCGCGCGCGGCAGCGGGCTCGGTGCCCAGCGCCACCGCGGCGGCCCAGGCCGCCGCGGCGTCGAGGGCGTTGTGCCAGCCGGGCACCGCCAGCTGCACGCGCCCGCTCCACCCGTCGGGGGCGTGCGGGCCGGCCGCCCCGGGGGCCGCGGCGAGGTCGAACGCGATCCGCCCGCCGGAGGCGTCGGCGCCGCTGACGCGCACGTCGGCCCCGGGCGCCCCGCCGAAGGTCACCACGCGCCGGCCGCGACCGGCGCCGTCGTCGTCCTGGGCCCGCACGGCGGCGGCGAGGGCGGCGGAGCCGGGGTCGTCGGCGCAGGCCACGAGCACCCCGCCGGGCTGCACGCGGTCGGCGAAGGCGGCGAAGGCGGCCTTCACGCCGGCGTAGTCGCCGTGGTGGTCGAGGTGGTCCGGCTGGACGTTGGTGACCACGGAGACCTCGGGGGCGTACACGAGGAAGCTGGAGTCGGACTCGTCGGCCTCGGCCACGAAGACGTCTCCGGAGCCGTGCCGGGCGTTGGTGCCGGCGCCCACCAGCTCACCGCCCACCGCGAAGGACGGGTCGGCGCCGGCGTGGGCGAGCGTCGCGACGAGCATCGCGGTGGTGGTGGTCTTGCCGTTGGTGCCGGCCACGGCCACGCCGCGCAGGCCGGCCATGAGCGCGGCCAGGCCCTGGGAGCGGTGCAGCACGCGCACCCCCGCGGCGCGGGCGGCCACCAGCTCGGGGTTGTCCTCCCGGATGGCGGAGCCGGCCACCACGGTGTCGGCGCCCTCCAGCCGCGACGGGTCGAACCCGGCGGCCACACGCCCGCCGAGGGCCCGCAGCGCGTCCATGACCGGCAGGTCCTTCGCGTCGCTGCCGGAGACGGCCACGCCGCGCTCCAGCATGATCCGCGCGACCCCGGAGACGCCCACCCCGCCGACGCCGACGAAGTGCACCGCGCCGAGCTCGGCCAGCGGCGGCACCGGCGCGGCCAGGTCGAACCTGGCGCTCACCGGGCCACCTCCACGGGCCGCCCGGCGGCGCGCTCCACGAGGTCGGCGAGGCGCTCGTCGCCGTCGCGAGCACCGGCCGCCGCCGACGACGACGCCGCGGCCGCCGCCATCGCCGCCAGGCGGTGGGCGCCGTCGGCGTCGGTGAGCAGGTCGCGCAGCGGGCCGCGGACCCAGTCCGCGGTGACGTCGGCGTCGTCCACGAGCAGCGCGGACCCGGCGGCCACCGCCCCGGCGGCGTTGAGGCGCTGCTCGCCGTTGCCCACGGGCAGCGGCACGTACACCGCGGGCAGCCCGACGGCCGTGGTCTCGCAGACGGTGCCGGCGCCGGCGCGGCAGAGCACGAGGTCCGCGGCGGCGTAGGCGAGGTCCATGCGGTCGGTGTACTCGAGCACCCGGTAGACAGCGCCGTCCGGCAGGCCAGAGGGCGCCACGGCCTTGCCGGCACCGGTGAGGTGCAGCACCTGCGGCGCCGGACCGCCGCCGGGCACCGCGGCCAGCAGCGCCGCCGCGCCCTCGACCACGGCCGTGTTGAGCCGCTGCGCGCCCAGCGACCCGCCGGTGACCAGCAGGGTGGGGGCGTCGGGGTGCAGGTCGAACGCGGCCCGCGCCTCCGCGCGGCGCACGGCCCTGTCGAGCCGGGTCACCTCGGTGCGCATGGGCAGGCCCGTCAGCTCGCCGGCCCCGCCCTGCCCGTGCAGGTCGGTGCCGGGGAACGTGGTGGCCACGTGGCGGGTGAGCCGGGCGCCGAGGCGGTTGGCCACCCCGGGGCGGAAGTTGGCCTCGTGCACCACCACGGGCACGCCCATCCGGCGCGCGGCCAGGTAGGCGGGCACGGCCACGTAGCCGCCGACGCCGACGACGACGTCCGCGCGCGGTGCGCCCACGGCGCGACCCGCCTCGACGACCGCGCGCTCGGCGGCCCGGACGGCGCCCAGCAGCCGGCCGGGCAGGCGCAGCAGCGCCGTCGACGGCTTGCGGGGCAGCGGCACGCGCGGCACCACGGCCAGCTCGTAGCCGCGGGCCGGCACGAGCCGCGCCTCCAGGCCCTCGTTGGTGCCGAGCACCAGCACGCCGGTGGCGGGGTCGCGGCGGCGCAGGCAGTCGGCCAGGGCCAGCAGCGGGGAGACGTGCCCGGTGGTGCCGCCGCCGGCCAGCAGCACCGCCAGGGGGCGGTCCGGGCTGGTCGGAGTGGCGGGCGCGCCGGCGGTCATCGGCTGCCGCCCCGGGAGACCACGGCCAGGGAGCGGCGCACGAGGCCGGGGCGGGCGCTCAGCGCGGCCTGCGCCCCGGGGCTGTGCCGGGCGCACGAGAGCACCAGGCCGACGGCGGTGAGGGTGGCGAACAGGGCAGAGCCTCCGGCGGAGATGAGGGGCAGCGGCACGCCGAGCACCGGGGCCAGCCCGATGACGACGGCGATGTTGACGGCGGCCTGCCCGAGCACCCACACCATGACGCCGGCCACGAGGACGGCGGCGAAGAGGTCCTTGCTGCGGCGCACGACGCGGGCGCTGCACCAGCCGAACACCACGAACAGCGCCAGGACGACGAGGGTGCCGACCAGGCCCAGCTCCTCGCCGAGGATGGCGAAGATGAAGTCGTTGTGGGCCTCGGGCAGCCAGCTCCACTTCTGCCGGCTGGCGCCCAGGCCCAGCCCGGTCAGCCCGCCCGAGGCCAGGGCGTACAGGCCGCTGGTGGCCTGGTAGCCGACGCCCTGGCGGTCGGTGTTGCCGCCGAGGAAGGACTCGATGCGCGCCATCCGGTTGCCGGTGCTGGCCGCCGCGGCGACCCCCAGCAGCCCGACCAGCGCGAGCAGCCCGAGGTGGCGCAGGGGCACCCCGGCCGCGAAGATCGTCCCCGCGACCACGAGCAGCATGACCATGGTGGTGCCGAGGTCACCGCCCGCCAGCACGAACCCGATGATCGGCAGCACGCCGAGCGCCAGCGGCAGGCCCCAGCGCAGCGGCTGGTGGAGCAGCTCGTGCTTGCTGGCCAGCACCACGGCGCACCACAGGACGAGGGCGATCTTGCCGAACTCCGACGGCTGGCCCTGCACACCCGGGGCGAGCTTGACCCAGTTGGTGTTGCCGCCGACGTTGACCCCCAGCGGGGTCAGCACGAGCGACTCCACGCCCACCGCCACGACCACCACCACGGGCGCCACGCGGCGCCAGAACACCGGGGGCAGGCGGGCTGCCACGAACATGGCCACCAGACCGAGCACCGCGAACATCGACTGCGAGATCACGGCGGCGAACGGCGAGGCGCCCGCCTGGATCTCCTCGACGCTGGAGCTGGACAGCACCATGACCAGGCCGATGGCCACGAGCATGAGCACCGCGCCCTGCAGCACCCCGTAGGTGAGCAGCGGGGTGTCCCACCGGGCCAGGCGCCCGGGCAGCGGGCCGCCCAGCAGCGCGTCCCCCCAGGCCGCGGCGCGCTGGCGCCGCGTCAGCGCCGGGCGCCGGGGCGCCGGGCGCGGGGCGCGCCGGTCCGGAGCGGTGGTGCCGCGCGCGGAGGTGGTCGCCGAGGGAGCGACCCCGTCGCGCAGGTCGATGGTCGTGGGGCTCGCCGTGCTCGCGCCCGTCCTGGCCACGGTCAGCCCTCGCCCTCGGTCGGGCTCTCGGTCGGGCCGTCGGACAGGTGCGCGCGCACGGCGGCCGCGAACGCGTCGCCGCGCTCGGCGTAGCTGCTGAACTGGTCCATCGAGGCGGAGGCGGGCGCCAGCAGCACCACGTCGCCGGGACGCGCCGCCGCAGCGGCGGCGCGGACGGCGGCCGGCATGACCCCGCCGGCCGCGGAGGCCGCGGCACCGTCCACCTCGACCACCGGCACCCCGGGCGCCCGGCGCGCCAGGGCGCCGCGCAGCGGCTCCCGGTCGGCGCCGATGAGCACCACGGCCCGCAGTCGGGAGGCCTGCGCCCCGACGAGGTCGTCGAACTGGGCGCCCTTGGCCAGGCCGCCGGCCACCCACACCACGCGGGTGCCGTCGTGGGCGTCGGACCCGGCCGCGGCCGCGGCGCCGGCCAGCGAGGCGGCGGCCGCGTGGGCGTTGGTGGCCTTGGAGTCGTCCACCCAGGCCACGCCCGCGGCGCGGGCCACCACCGCGATGCGGTGGGCACCGGGCTTGGTGGCCAGCAGCCCGTCGCGCACGGCCTGCTGGGAGACGCCGTGCGCGCGGGCCAGCGCCGCGGCGGCGAGGGCGTTGGCCACGACGTGCGGGGCGACCACGCCGCCGGAGGCGTCAGCGAGGTCGGCCAGGGTGCACAGCTCGGCGGCGCTGGTGGCGCGGTCGGCCACGTAGGCGCGGTCGGCGAGGACGTCGTCCACCACGCCCAGCATCGACAGGCCGGGCACGCCCAGGGTGAAGCCGATGGCTCGGCAGCCCTCCTGCACGTCGGCGTCCACGACGAGCTGCTCGGTGGTCGGCCAGTCCTGCGCGTCGGGCTGCTCGTCGGCGTTGTAGACGCAGGCGCGCTCGGTGTCGGTGTAGATGCGGCCCTTGTCGGCGGCGTAGGCGCCCATCGAGCCGTGCCAGTCGAGGTGGTCGGGCGCGAGGTTGAGGACGGCGGAGGCGCGCGGGGCCAGCGTGTGCGCGCCGTGGAGCTGGAAGCTGGACAGCTCCACCGCCAGCACGTCGGCGCCGGCCGGGTCGAGCACGGCCTCCACCAGCGGGGTGCCGATGTTGCCGGCCGTGGTGGCGCGCAGGCCGTGGGCCCGCAGGATGCTGGCGAGCATCGTCGTCGTCGTGGTCTTGCCGTTGGTGCCGGTCACGCACAGCCACGGGGCCGAGGAGGCCGGGCCCACGGGGGCGCCGGCGGGGCCGGCCGTGCCGCGCAGCCGCCAGGCCAGCTCGACCTCGCCCCAGACCGGGATGCCGGCACGGGCGGCCTGCGCGAGCAGCGGCGCCGACGGGCGCCAGCCCGGCGAGGCGATGACGAGGTCCGGCGGAGACCCGTCCACGGTGTGCAGCGCGTCGGAGGCCCCCGGGCCCAGCGCCACCTTCCCGCCGAGGACGTCGAGGAGCCTGGCGCGCTCGGCCTCGCCCGGGCCCTCGCGGGAGTCGACGGCGAGGACCTTCGCGCCGCGCTCGGCGAGGGCGTAGGCGGCGGCGGCGCCGGAGACGGCGAACCCGGCGACGACGACGCGCAGGCCCTCCCACTCGGCGGGGCCGCGCTCGGGGACGCGCGCCGACCCGGCCCGCCAGGCGAGCTCGGGGGGCAGCGGCGCGGGACTCGCCTCAGAGGGCACTTCCGACCACCCACTCCCCGTAGAACAGGCCCAGCCCCAGGCCCACGAACAGCCCGGCGATGATCCAGAACCGGGTGACGATGGTGACCTCGGCCCAGCCGACCAGCTCGAAGTGGTGCTGCAGGGGCGCCATCCGGAACACCCGCTTGCGGGTGAGCTTGAACGACCCGACCTGGATCACCACGGACAGGGCGATGATCACGAAGAGCCCGCCCAGCACCACGAGCAGCAGCTCGGTGCGGGTGGTGATGGCCAGCCCGGCCAGCGCGCCGCCGAGGGCGAGGGAGCCGGTGTCGCCCATGAAGATCTTGGCGGGCGAGGCGTTCCACCACAGGAACCCGATGCAGGCGGCCATGAGGGCGATGGCTACCACGGCGAGGTCGAGCGGGTCCCGCGTGTCGTAGCACGCAGCCACCGGCCCCTCGCGGGTGAGCAGCCGGGTGGAGTAGCAGCTCTGGTTGGACTGCCAGATGCCGATGAGCGTGAACGCCCCGGCCACCGCGGCGGTGGCGCCGCTGGCCAGGCCGTCGAGGCCGTCGGTGAGGTTCACGCCGTTGCTGGTGGCGGCCACCATGAGCAGCGCCCAGACCACGAACAGCACCGCGCCCACCACGGTGCCGACGGCGGCGAAGTTGAACGCCGTGTCCCGGGTGAAGGAGACGAAGGTCGAGGCGGGGCGGAAGCCGTGCTCGTCGGGGAACTGCAGCGCGAGCACCGCGAAGACCAGGCCCACCAGCGTCTGCCCGATGAGCTTGGGCACGCTGCGCAGGCCCAGGCTGCGCTGCTTGGAGATCTTGATGAAGTCGTCCAGGAAGCCCACCACGCCCAGGCCCACCATGAGCCCGAGCACCAGCAGGCCGGACACCGACGGCGCGGTCATGAAGACCAGGTGCGCCACGCCGTAGCCGATGACGGTCGCCGCGATGATCACCGCGCCGCCCATGGTGGGCGTGCCGCGCTTGGTGTGGTGGGTGGTGGGCCCGTCGTCGCGGATGAACTGCCCGTACCCGCGGTGCACGAGGAACCTGATGAACAGCGGCGTGCCGAACAGGGCCACCACCAGCGAGGAGAACCCCGCGACGAGGACGCCGATCACGGGCGCACCTGCCCCGTGCCGACGGCGGACGCGCCGACCGCGGCCAGCCGGTCTCCCAGGTGCAGCAGCCCGGCGCCGTGGGAGCTCTTGACGAGCACCACGTCACCCGGCCTCAGCTCCTCGGCCAGCAGCGCCTCCGCGGCGCCGACCTCCGGGACCCACACCGACTCGTCGGCGTAAGAGCCCTCCAGCACCGCTCCGGTGTGCACCGGCCGCGCCCCCTCCCCCACGGCCACCAGCCGTGAGACGTCGAGGCGGACGGCGTACCTGCCGACCGCGTCGTGCTCGTCGCGCGCGGTGTCGCCGAGCTCCAGCATCTCCCCGATGACGGCCCAGGTGCGCCCGCCGGGGCGGCGCATGGCCTTGAGCGCCCGCAGCGCGGCGCGCACCGACTCGGGGTTGGCGTTGTAGGCGTCGTTCACCACGACGACGCCGTCGGGCCGCTCGGTGACCTCCATGCGCCACCGGCTGGCGGCGCGGGCGGCGGACAGGGCGGCGGCGACGTCGGCGAGGTCCGCGCCGACGGCCAGCGCGCACGCCGCGGCCGCTAGCGCGTTGGAGACGTGGTGCTCGCCGTGCAGCTGCATCGAGACCGCGGCCGCGGCGCGCTCGCCGGCGGCCCCGGTCGCGAGCGTGAACGAGGGGCGGCCCTGGTCGTCCACGCGGACGTCCTCGGCCCGCACGTCGGCGTCGGCGCCCCACCCGAAGGTCACCACGCGGGCGCGGGTGCGCTCGGCCATGGCGGCCACGCGGTGGTCGTCCGCGTTGAGGACGGCGACCCCGCCGTCGGCCGCCGCGGGCAGGGACTCCACCAGCTCGCCCTTGGCCACGGCGATGGCCTCCGGGCTGCCGAACTCCCCCACGTGGGCGCTGCCGACGTTGAGCACGGCGCCGACGCGGGGCCGGGCCAGCTCGCACAGGTGGGCGATGTGGCCGACGCCGCGGGCGCCCATCTCCACCACGAGGGAGCGGGTGCCCTCCTCCACGCGGAGCAGGGTCAGCGGCACGCCGAGCTCGTTGTTGTAGGAGCCGGGCGGGGCCACCACGGGACCGAGGGGCGCGAGCACGGCGGCCAGGAGGTCCTTGGTGCTCGTCTTGCCCGAGCTCCCGGTGACCCCGACCACGTCGAACGGCGCGTCGAGGTCCGGGTCGTCCGCGAGGGCGCGGCGGCGCGCCAGCACCTCCGCGGCCAGTGCCGGGAGGGCGTCCAGCACGCGGCCGGGGACGACGACGGCGGGCACGTCCTCGCCGAGGTCGCGCTCGGCGAGGACCGCCACCGCGCCGGCGCCCAGCGCCGCGGCGGCGTAGTCGTGGCCGTCGACGCGCTCGCCCGGCACGGCGGCGAACAGGTCGCCGCCGGTGGCGGCGCGGGAGTCGACCACCACGCCGCTGACCTCGGCGGCGGCGTCGGCCCCTCCGGTGAGGCGACCGCCGGTGGCGGCCGCGACGTCTCCTAGCGCGATCGGGATCATGCGCGCACCTCCGTGGCGGCCGCCAGCGCGGCGGCGAGCTCTTCGCGGTCGTCGAAGGGGTGGACGGCCCCGCCGACCTCCTGGCCGCGCTCGTGGCCCTTGCCCGCCACGAGCACCGCGCCGCCGGGTCCGCCGGCCAGCGCGAGGGCCACCCCGCGGGCCACGGCCTCGCGGCGGTCAGCGACCTCCACCACCTCGACCACCTCGACGTCCCCGTCCCCGACGTCCCCCGGGTGGCCCGACGCGCCGCTGCGGGCGCCGGCCAGCACGGCGGCGCGGATCACGGCCGGGTCCTCCGAGCGGGGGTTGTCGTCCGTGACCACCACGGCGTCCGCACCGGCCGCGGCGGCGGCGCCCATCGCGGGCCGCTTGCCCGGGTCGCGGTCTCCGCCGGCGCCGAGCACCACCACGAGGCGGCCGGCGGTGGCGGGGCGCAGCGCCGCGAGGGCGGCGGCCACCGCGTCCGGGGTGTGGGCGTAGTCGACCACCCCCACGGGCAGGTGCGCGGCCAGGTCGGCGGGGACGCCCGGCGGGGGCGCGACCACCTCCATGCGCCCGGGCACCCCGCGCGCCGCCGCCAGCGCGGCGGCCGCGGCGGCCGGGTCGTGCCCGGCCGCGGCCAAGACGGCCACGGCGACGGCCGTGTTGGCCACGTTGAAGGTGCCGGGCAGCGGGCTGGCGGCCCGGACGAGCACGCCGCCCGGCCCGGTGAGCTCGAAGGCCGAGCCGGGGCGCCCGTCGCCGCGCTCGCGCACGCTCGCGGGGTCCACGCGCCAGTCGGCCGCCGCGCCCTCCGTCGCGCCGTCCGTCGTCGTCGTGCTCACGGTGGCGGTGGGCACGCCGGCGGCGCGGCTGCGCTCAGCCAGGCGGCGACCCCAGGCGTCGTCGACGCAGACCACGGCCGCGCGCGCCCGCTCGGGCGTGAAGAGCGCGGCCTTGGCGGAGAAGTAGTCCTCCATCGTGGGGTGGAAGTCGAGGTGGTCCTGGGACAGGTTGGTGAAGGCGGCGACGTCGAGCACGAGCCCGTCCACCCGGTGCAGCACCACGGCGTGGCTGGAGACCTCCAGCGCCGCGGCGCGCGCGCCGCGCTCGACGGCGAGCGCCAGCAGGGCGTGCAGGTCGGGCGCCTCCGGCGTGGTGCGGGCGCTGGGCAGCTCCTCGCCGGCGATGCGCGTGCACACGGTGCCCACCAGCGCGGTGGGCGTGCCGAGCTGCTCCAGCGCGGACTCCAGCAGGGTGGTGACGGTGGTCTTGCCGTTGGTGCCGGTGACGCCGAGCACCTGCAGGTGCCGCGCGGGCTCGCCCCACACCAGGGCGCTGGCGGCGCCCAGCACGGCGCGCGGGTCGTCGACGACGACGGCGGGCAGCTCCGCGCCGTCCGCGGCGGCCAGGCGCGCGCCCTCGGCGTCGGTCAGCAGGGCGACGGCGCCCAGCGAGGCGGCCTGCGCGGCGAACCGGGCCCCGTGGGTGCGGGCGCCGGGCAGCGCGGCGTAGAGGTCTCCGGGGCGCGCGCGCCGGGAGTCGAGCACCGCGCCCGTGACCACGAGGCGCTCCGCGCCGGCCGGTGCGGAGCCGCCGACCAGGGCCGCGACGTCCGCCAGCGGTCGCCCGGGCGCGCGCAGGGGCCGGGAGTCGCGAGCGGGCACGGCGAGCACGCTACCCGGCCCGCGCGGCGCCTCCGGGGCGTTCTCGGCGAGCGCGCGGGGAGAGGACTTGTGGATCACAGGGCGCCGCCTCTGCCCGTGGCCTGCGCGCTCACTGCCAGGTCAGCGGCGGCAGCTGGGCGGGGGCGCCGCTGGGCACGATCCCCTCCTTGCCGAGGGCGTAGCCCATGACGTCGGAGAAGACCGGCGCCGCGACGGTGCCGCCGTAGTGGTCCGTCTGCGGGTGCTGGACGATCACGGCGACGACGAGCTGGGGGTCGTCCGCGGGCGCCATGCCGATGAAGGACGCCGTGTACTGGGACTTGCCGGTGGCGCGGCTGGCGGGCAGGTCCTCCGCGGTGCCGGTCTTGCCGGCCACCCGGAAGCCGGGGACGGCGGCGTTGAGGCCCGTGCCGTCGGAGGAGACCACGCCCTCGAGCATGTTCGTGACCTGCGCGGCGGTCTGCTGGCTGACCACGCGCGTGCCCGCGCCGGCGCTCGCGGGGGTGTAGACCCCGTCGGGGGCTGTGGTGCCGGCGACGATGCTCGGCGGCACCCGGACCCCGCCGTTGGCGATGGTGGCGTACACGCCGGCCGCCTGGAGGGCGTTGACGCCGTACCCCTGCCCGAAGAGCACGTTGAACTCCTGGCGCCCGTCCCACTTCTGGTAGGGGTCGAGCAGGCCGCGGGTCTCGCCGGGCAGCCCCAGCTGCTGGTCGCCGATGCCGAACGCCTTGAGGTAGTCGTAGCGCTGCTCGGGGGTCAGCTGCGAGCCCACCTCGACGGTGCCGACGTTGGAGGACTCGGCGAGCACCCCGGCGAAGGTCAGCTTCTCCACGCCGTGCGGGTGGGAGTCGTTGACCGATCCCGCGTCGCGGGCTCCGGGCAGCTTCATGCTGTACGGCACCGACAGCTGGGTCTCCGGGGTGGCCTTGCCCTGCTCGATGGCGGCGGCGGCGGTGATGAGCTTGCCGGTGGAGCCGGGCTCGAAGACGTCCTCGAGCGACCTGTTGTGGCGCAGCGCCTCGGGCGTCGCGCCCGGGTCGGCCGGGTCGATCGACCCCGACTCCGCCAGGGCGAGGACCTGCCCCGTCTTGGTCATGACCACCACGGAGACCCAGTCGGCCTTCTCCTTGGCCGCCTGGGCGGCGGCGGCGTTCTGCGCGTAGAACTGGATGTCGTCGTCGAGGGTGAGGCGCACGTCCCTGCCGTCGACGGCGGGGGTGTTGCTGGACTCCCCCAGCGGGATCCGCTGGCCCCGGGCGCCGCGCTCGTAGAGCAGCTGGCCGTCGGTGCCGGTGAGCGTCTTGTCCTCGGCGAGCTCCAGCCCGGCCAGGGCGGTGCCGTCCTGGCCGACGTACCCGACGAGGTTGCCGGCCGTGGTGCCCGCCGGGTAGGTCCGCTCCTCGTCGGGCTCGGAGAAGATCCCGGGGATCTTGAGCGCCTGCACCGCGCGCCACTGCTCGGGTGTGAGGCCCTTGGCCAGGTACGTGAACTGCAGGGGCTTCCCGCTGGCGCCCGTGCGCGGGGTCAGGAGGGTGACCAGCTGGGCCTCGGGCACGCCCAGGAGCGGCGACAGCGCCGGCGCCGCCTGCTGCGGGGTCCAGAGGGTCTTGACGTCCTTCGTCGGCCCGGTGAACAGGCTGGGGTCGGCCGTGACGTTGAACCGCTCGACGCTGGTCGCCAGCACGTCCCCGTTCCGGTCGGTGATGGTGCCGCGGACGGCGGGCACGGTGACCTTGACCAGGCGCTCCTTGAGCGCCACCTGGGCCAGCTGGTTCGTGTCGAGGGCCTGCACCTGCAGGAGGCGGCCGGTGAAGACGGCCACCACCAGCAGGAGCAGCGCCACGACGACGGCCGTGCGGCGCTGCGGCGAGCCCGTCCGCGCCTTCGCCCGGGCCTTGGGGCGGGCCGTGGGGCGCGCCTTCGGGCGGGGCGGGCGGACGGGGGCGGACGGACGGGCCGTGCGGCTCGCCGGTGCCGGTCGGCCGGTGGCCCCCGCACCGGTCCGGCCGACGGTCCGGGGGGCGCTGCGGGGGGCGCTGCGGGGTGCCGTGCGGGGCAGCGTGCCCGTGCCCGCGCGCGCGGCGGGGCGCGCGGCCGGTCGCTGCCCGGACCCGGGGGCGGGGCTCACGGGGTCCTCCCGGCGGTCGTCGAGGCGGTGGGTGCGGCGCCCGAGCGGGTCCGCGCCGACGCCGCGGCGCCGGCCGAGGGGCCGGCCGGGGCGCTGGCGGCCGGGCCGGTCGGGGTGGCCGTGGCGGTCGGGGTGCCTGCCGAGGGGTCGGTGGCGCTCCCGTCCGTGTCGAGGGCGCCCTGCTCGGCGGCCGCGGCCGAGGACGAGGGGGTCGACGTGGCGGTCGAGGAGCCGTCCGTCGACGACGGGTCCGCGGACGGGTCCGAGGGGGTGGGCGTGGGGGCGGCCGTGGGGCTGCCGACCACCGCCTGCGGCTGCGGCGCCTGCAGCACCAGCCACGCGCGGCGCGGCGCCTTCACCAGGCCCAGCTGCCGGGCGCGCTGGTCGACCGCGCCGGGCGAGCTGACCTGCTGCAGGTGCTCGGTGAGGGCCTGCTCCTGCTCGGCCAGCTGGGTCTGCTGGGCCTGCAGCCGCTGCTCGGCGTAGCTGCCGCCGGAGAGCGCGATGTTGGTCCACAGGGCCACCAGCAGCGAGGCCACCAGCACGGCGCCGCAGAGCACCACGGTGCGCGCCCTCCCGCGCCCGGCCCTCGGGGCCAGCGGCGCGGCGGCCCGGGTGGCCGCCCGGGTGCCGGTGCGGGCCGCGGGCCGCGCCGCCCGCGCCACGGGCCGGCGCACGCCCCTCGGCGGCCGGGGTGCGTGCGGCACCCGCCCGCCCTCGCGCTGGGCGGCGGTGGTCGTCGTCGTCGTCGTCGTCCCGGTGGAGGGGGTCATGCGCGGCCCCCCGGGGCCGGCACCCGGCCGGGGCGGACGCGCTCGGCGGCGCGCAGGCGGACCGGGGCGGAGCGCGGGTTGGCGGCCAGCTCGGCCTCGTCGGCGCGCTCGGCGCCGCGGGTGAGCAGCTGGAAGCGGGGGGCGTGCTCCGGGGGCTCGAACGGCAGGCCCGGCGGCGCGGTGCTCGTGGTGGCCACGGCGAGGGTCTGCTTGACGATCCGGTCCTCGAGGGACTGGTAGCTCATCACCACCAGGCGCCCGCCCACGGCGAGGGCGTCCAGGGCCGCGGGCACGGCGCCGCGCAGCGCGTCGAGCTCCCGGTTCACCTCGATGCGCAGCGCCTGGAAGGTGCGCTTGGCGGGGTTGCCACCGGTGCGGCGGGCGGGGGCCGGGATGGAGTCGCGCACCAGGTCGACCAGGCGCAGCGTGCCGCTGAACGGCTCACGGGCCCGCTCGCGCACCACGTTGTCGGCGATGCGCCGGGCGAACTTCTCCTCGCCGTAGACGTGCAGCACGCGCGACAGGTCGCGCGCGTCGTAGGTGTTGAGGACGTCGGCGGCGGTCAGGCCCGAGGTGGGGTCCATCCGCATGTCGAGCGGGGCGTCGCGGGCGTAGGAGAAGCCGCGGTCCACCTCGTCCAGCTGCAGGGAGCTGACGCCGAGGTCCATGAGCACCCCGTGCACCTCGCGAACGCGCAGGTCGGCGAGGACGTCGGGCAGCTCGTCGTAGACGGCGCGGACGAGCGTGGCGCGCTCGCCGAACCGCTCCAGGCGGGCGCCGGCGATGGCCAGGGCCTGGGGGTCCCTGTCGATGGCCACGAGGCGTGCGGCCGGCAGGCGCTCCAGCAGCGCCTCGCTGTGGCCGCCCATCCCGAGGGTGGTGTCGACGACGACGGGCGCGGTGCCGTCCGGGCGCGGCTGCAGGGCCGGGGCAAGCAGGTCGACGCAGCGGTCGAGCAGGACGGGCACGTGCCGCTCGCCCGGGGACCGGTGCTCGCGCTCGGCGGGGTCGGGAGCGGGCAGGGCGTCGTCCACGTGCGCTCCTCCCGTCGGCGGCTGGGGTCAGGCTCGGGTCCGGCTCGGATCAGCAGGTGCTGACGCTACTGATGGGACGATTGTGACTCAAGTGACGAGCCAGGCAGCGCCCCACCCATCGTGCACGCCCGACGGGCTCTCGCGGGCACATCCGGCCCGGCACGCCGCACGGCCAGGTCCCCATCCGCTCCGACGGGCCGGGGAAGTGGCCCGCGCGGCCTGACACCGGGGAAGGTGCGTCAGGACGCGAGGAGCGGCTGGAGGCCTGGCCGTGCGGGGTCCCGCAGACCGGCTGCCGCGAGCGCCGTCGACGGGCGCCTCAGCGGCGGCCCGCAGACGGCTCGCCGGCGCTCACAGCAGCCCCGGCAGGTCGTCGAGGGTCACGAGGTCGTAGCCGGACTCCGCCTGCGCGAAGCGCTCGCGCCACGCCGCCTCGTCCCAGACCTCCAGCCGCTCGCCGGCGCCCACCACGGCCACCTCGCGGTCCAGGCCCGCGAAGGAGCGCAGCACCGGGGGCACCGTGAAGCGGCCCTGCTTGTCCAGCTCCTCCTCCGAGGCGCCGGCCAGCATGACGCGCAGGTAGTCCCGCACGGCGGGGTTGGTGGCGGTGGCCGCCCTCAGCTCCGCGTAGCGCCGCTCGAAGTCCGCCCTGGGGTAGGCGTGCAGGCAGGGCCCCTGGCCGCGGGTCAGGTAGAAGCCCCCGGCCAGCGCCTCGCGGTAGCGCGAGGGGACGAGAAGGCGCCCCTTGTCGTCCAGGCGCGGGGTGTGCGTGCCGACGAACACGGGCCGGCACCTCCCCCGTTCGGGAGCGTGGCCGTCCCCCGCTCCGCATGGCTCCACGTTACTCCACTCCGCTCCACCGACGGGGCGTCTCGCCCCACCCGGCACCGTCCGTGCGGGCCCCCTCCGCGCGGGCTGGGCGCGGGCCGGGGAGGGGGTGATCGGCTGTGGACTGCGGTGGTCAGGGCTGTGACGTACGGTTCGACCGTGTCGATCCCCCTCCCGTGGGGCGTGCGCGATGCCGACGGAGGCATCGCGGACGTCCGAGACGTCCTGGGCCGCATCCGCGAGGCGGTCGAGACGGTCGTCGAGGGCAAGGACGACGTCGTGCGCACCGCCCTCGTCGTGCTGCTCGCCGAGGGCCACCTCCTCGTGGAGGACGTGCCCGGCGTCGGCAAGACGATGCTGGCCAAGGCCCTGGCCCGCGCCACCGGCGTCACCGTGCGCCGCGTGCAGTTCACGCCCGACCTGCTGCCCAGCGACCTGACCGGTGTCAGCGTCTACGACACCGAGCAGCGCCGCTTCGAGTTCAAGCCCGGGCCGGTGTTCGCCCACGTCGTCGTCGGCGACGAGATCAACCGCGCCTCCCCCAAGACGCAGTCGGCGCTGCTGGAGTGCATGGGCGAGCGGCAGGTGACGGTGGACGGCACCACCCACACCCTCGCGCGGCCGTTCATGGTGGTGGCCACGCAGAACCCCGCCGAGATGGAGGGCACCTACCCGCTGCCCGAGGCCCAGCGCGACAGGTTCATGGCGCGCGTGTCCATGGGCTACCCGAGCATGGCCAGCGAGCTGGCGATGCTCGGCTCGCACGGCGCGCGGGACCCCCTCACCGACCTCGAGCCGGTCAGCGACCCCGGCGAGCTGCGCCGCGCCACGGCCGTGGCCGCCGCCGTGCACGCCTCCCCGGCCGTGCAGCAGTACCTGCTCGACCTGGTCACGGCCACCCGCACCCACCCCGCGGTGGCGCTGGGCGCGTCCCCGCGCGCGAGCCTGCACCTGCTGCGGGCCTCCCGGGCGGTGGCCGTGCTGGACGGCCGGGACCACGTGCTCCCCGACGACGTGCAGTCCCTCGCCGTGCCGGTGCTGGCGCACCGGCTGGTGCTCTCCCCCGAGGCCTCCGCGGTGCGGCGCACGGCAGAGGACGTGGTGCGCGACCTCGTGCAGCGGGTGCCGGTCCCCACCGCGGCGAGGGCCTGACCGCGCCGTGGCGCGCGTCAGGGCCGGGCTGCCTCGGGCGGTGCGCTCCCTGGGGCTGACCCGCCGCGGCCGCGCCCTGCTCGTGGTGGGTGCGCTGCTGGGCCTCGGGGGCCTGTGGCAGGGGCAGCAGGCGCTCCTGCGCGTGGCGCTGCTCGTGCTGCTCCTGCCGCTGGTCTCCCTCGGGCTGGCCGCGCTGGCCAGCACGGCCCTGGGCGTGCGGCGATCCACCACGCCGTCCCGGGCCGTGGTGGGCCAGCCGTGCCGGGTGCGCCTCGACCTGCGCAACCCCGGGCGCGTCCCCACGCCGGTGCTGCTCGCCCAGGACCACCTGCCCGCAGGCTGGCCGCGGGCACCCCGCTTCACCGTGGACCCGCTGCCCCCGGGCGGCCGGGCCGCGGTGGCCTACTCCGCGGTCCCGCCGCAGCGCGGGCACCACCGCCTCGGTCCCCTGCGGGTGCGCGTGACCGACCCGCTCGGGCTGTGCGAGCTGCCCGCGCGCTCCGGAGGCCGGGGCGACGTGCTGGTGCTCCCCGCCACCGTCCCCGTGCCCGGGGCCGCGTCGCTGCTCACCGGCCGCGGCGGCGACGACGCCGGCGGCGGGGCGGGCACCGCCTCCGGCGAGCGCGGCACGAGCACGCGCGAGTACCGCGCCGGCGACGACGTGCGCCGCGTGCACTGGCGCTCCACCGCGCGGCGCGGCGAGCTCATGGTCCGCCAGGACGAGCAGCCCCGGCAGCGCCGCGGGGCCGTGGTGCTCGACCGCCGCCCCGGCGCCTTCCCCGACGCGGCCGCCTTCGAGCGCGCGGTCTCCGCGGCCGCCTCGCTGGCCGTCTCCCTGCACGACGCCGGCGCCGCCGTGCACCTGGAGCTGGCCCCGCCAGGCGCCACGGCGGCCACTCGCGCCACGGGGCGCGAGCCCCTGCTGGAGGCGCTGGCCCTCGTCGACCTCGGCGACGAGGGCTCGCTCACCGCCGCCGTGACCTCCGCGGCGGGCGGGCGCAGCGCGGCCGAGGCCCGCGACGGCGTGCTGGCCGTGGTGGCCGGGTCCCTGGCGCGCGCGGACGCCGAGCTGCTGGCCGGGGTGCAGCGCGCCGCCGCACCGGGCGCGCGGCGGCGGGCGGCGGCGCTCGCCGTGCTCGCGGCGCCGGCGGCACCGGGCGCCGTCGAGCTGCTGCTGCGCGCCGGGTGGTCGGTGCTGGACCTGTCCGAGGGCGAGGCGCTCGCCGACGCCTGGCTGCGCGCCAGGGAGCCTGTCGCCGCGGCGGCGCCGGCGGGAGCGGGAGGGGTGGCGTCATGAGCTCGACCGGCCGTCTGAGGCTGGCTGCCGCGGTGGCGGTGCTGGCCACCGCCGCGGGCTTGCACCTGGTGGTGCAGGGCACCGCCTGGTACGTGCAGGTGGCGCTCGCGGTGGTGGTGGTCTCGGCCACCGGGGCCGCCGCCTCGGCCCTGCGCCTGCCCTCCTGGGTGGGGGCGGTGGCGCAGCCGGTGGCGCTGCTCGTGGTGCTCTGCGTGCTCTTCGTCCCCGGTCAGGCCGTGCTGGGGCTGCTGCCGGGGCCGGAGGCCCTGCGCGCGCTGTGGGCGCTGGTGCTGGAGGGCCGGGAGACCGTGCACTCCCAGGCGGCGCCGGTGCTCGCCGAGCCGGGCCTGCGGCTGCTGGTCACCGCGGGCGCGGGCGCCGTCGCCGTCGTCGTCGACGTGGTGGCGGTGGCGCTGCGCTCCCCGGCGCTGACGGGTCCGGTGCTGCTCGCCGTGCACGCGGTGGCGGTGGTCTTCGCCCCCGGCGGGGTGTCGTGGGGGTGGTTCGCGCTGGCGGTGGCCGGGTGGCTGCTGCTCGTGGCCGCTGACGCCGGCTCCCGCACCGCCGCGTGGGGGCGCCGCGTGCAGCAGCGCCGGCCGACCGGCGCCGGCCCCACCCGCCGCTCGGGAGGCCCGGCCGTCGGCCTGGCGGGGGCCGCGGGAGCCGTCGCCGTCGTCGTCGTGGCCCTGGTCGCCGCGGTGGTGGTGCCCCCGCTGGTGCCCGGCACCACGTCCGTGGTGCTCGTGGGCGGCAACGGCCAGGGCATCGGCGGCGCCGCCGCCAACTCCGTGAACCCCCTGCTGGACCTGCGCTCGGACCTGCAGAGCCAGGGCACCGCCGAGGTGCTGCGCTACCGCACCTCCGCCGTCTCGCCGTCCCCGCTGCGGATCGTCACCGTGGACGACTTCGACGGCGCGGTGTGGCGGCCCACCCCCATCGACCCGGCCCAGACCCGCGCCCTGCGCGACGGGATGCCGGCCCCGCCGGGACTCGCGGACTCCACCCCGCGCACGGACGTCACCTACGACATCACCGTGGACGCGCTGCGCCAGCAGTGGCTGCCCGCGCCGTACCCGGCCACGCAGGTGCAGGTCAGCGGCGACTGGGTGGTGGACACCAGCACCCTGAACATCCGGGCCCAGGGCCGCACGGTCACGCAGCAGGACCAGCGCTACCGGATCACCCAGGCCGCCGTCGCGCCCACGCCGGAGCAGCTGCGCGACGCGGGCGAGGCCCCGGAGGCCATCACCCAGCGCTACACCGCGCTGCCGCAGGACCTCCCGCCCCAGCTGGCGCAGACCGCGCGCGAGGTGGTGGGGTCGGAGACCGACGAGTTCCTGCAGGCCAGCGAGCTGCAGGACTGGTTCCGCAGCACCGGTGGGTTCACCTACTCCCTGGAGGCCCCCGAGCCGCGCACGGCCAACGCCCTGGCCGACTTCCTCACCGACAAGACCGGGTACTGCGTGCACTTCGCCTCGGCGATGGCGGTGATGGCCCGCACCCTCGGCATCCCCTCGCGCGTGGCCGTGGGCTTCCTGCCCGGCGCCTCGCTCGGCGACGGCTCCTGGCAGGTCACCCTGCAGGACGCGCACGCCTGGCCGGAGCTGTACTTCGAGGGCGCGGGCTGGGTGCGCTTCGAGCCCACCCCCAGCGCCCGCACCGGCACGGCACCCGCCTGGACCCAGGCCCCCGTGGCACCGCTCGCCCCGAGCACGGCGTCCAGCGGCGCCAGCGCCACCACGGCGGCCCCCAGCTCCTCCGCCACGTCCTCCGCTGCGCCGAGCACCACCGCCAGCGCAGCCCCGGGACAGCAGGAGCAGTCGGCGGTGCCGTGGTCCGGGCTCCTCGTGGTGCTGGCGCTCGTGCTCGGGGTGCTGGCCGCACCGCTGGCCAGCCGCTCGCTGGTGCGCCGGCGGCGGTGGAGCCGCGCGAGCAGCGACGCCGCGCGCGCCGAAGCGGCGTGGGCCGACCTCGTCGAGCAGATCGGCGACCTCGGCGTGGTGCTGCCGCCGTCCCAGACACCGCGACAGGTGGGCGCCCGGCTCGAGGAGGGCCTGCGCCACGAGGACGGGCCGAGCGCCCAGGCGCCGGCCGTCGCGCGGCTGGTGGGGGCGGTGGAGGGCGCCCGCTACGGCTCCGGCGGCTCCAGCGGCTCGCGGGGCTCGCGGGGCGGAGGGACCGCCCTGGCCGAGGACGTCCGCGAGGTGGTCGGCGCGGTGGTCGCCCAGCGGCCGGGCTCGGCCACGTGGCGCTGGCGGCTCCTGCCCCCGTCCGGGGTGGCGCACCTGCGCCGCTGGGGCCGGGCGCTGCTGCGCCGCAGCTGACCCGGACCTCACCCGTCCAGCACTCGGGTGCCCCAGTGCTGCTTCGGGGCTCCTCCATCCAGCACTCGGGTGCCCCAGTGCTGCTTCGGGGGCGCCCCGTCCAGCACTCGGGTGTCTCAGTGCTGCTTCGGGGGCGCCTCGTCCAGCACTGAGGCACCCCAGTGCTGGACGAGGATCAGCGCTGCTGGGCCCGCAAGGAACCCTGCGCCCCTCCGAGACGAGCACGACGACGAGAGGCCCGCCCCTTCCCGGGGCGGGCCTCTCGTCGTCGTCGTGGGCCCTGCAGGGTGGCAGGGCGGTGGGGCTCAGCCCCAGCGGTCGTCCCGGCGGCGGTCCCACCGCTGCTCGAGGCGCTGCATGAAGGTGCCCTGGCGGCGGGCCCTCGCCGGCCGCTGGTGGCCGGCCTGCGGACGCGGGGCCGGTCGGCCGTCAGCCCCGACCACGCCGACCGGGCCGCTCTCCGCGCGGCCTCCGGCGCCGGAGACGGCGTAGAGGATGCCGCCCAGCATGATCACGAAGGCCAGGCCACCGATGCCGTAGACCCAGCCGCGCTGCGCGAGCGGGATGAGGAACAGGGTGCCCACGAGCGCCGCGAGACCCGCGACGGCGACACCCACGCCGACGACCACGCTGCGCCGGCCACCGCCCTGGCGGCGGGGGCCGCGCATGGTCGAGGCGAAGCGGGGGTCGTCGGAGAGCAGCTGCTGCTCCATCTGCTCCAGCAGACGCTGCTCGTGCTCGGACAGCGGCACTGCGACCTCCTGCGGTCAACACTCTCGGGGTCTCAGGATAGGCGCCGTCAAGGGGTGGGGAAAGCCGGTCTGGCGCCGTCCGCGCAACCTGTGCGCAACACCGCATTTACCGCCCCACCAGCACCACTGTCCCCACCAGTACCACCACGGGGCCCTGTCGTCAGGGGACTCCCCCGGTCGGAGGACGGCCCTGCCCACCGGGCCGCGGCAGCAGCAGCGACGCGGGCGCCACCACGCCGCTGCCGAACCGCCGCACCGCGGCGTCCACGGCGCGGTCGGCCTCGCGCCAGCCCCGCTCGGGCTCGTCCAGGCGCAGCTGGCGCGGCACCCGCTCGGCGTCGACGAGGCCCTCCACGCGCACCCCCACCAGCCGGATGCGGGCGCGCTGCAGGCCCATCGCCGTCCACAGGGCCGCGGCCGCGGCGTAGACGTCGCGCCCGGAGTCCGTGGCCTCGCGCAGCGTCCGCGAGCGCGTGACGGTGGTGAAGTCGGCGAAGCGCACCACCAGCACCACCGTGCGGCCCACGTGCCCGTCGCGGCGCAGGTGGCGGGCCACCCGCTCGGACATCCGCAGCACCTCGCGCAGGACCACCTCGGGGTCGTCGACGTCGACGGCGAAGGTCTCCTGCGCGCCGGTGCTCCGCTCGGCGACGGCCGCGCTGGGCACCACGGGCCGGGGGTCGCGGCCCCAGGCGAGCTCGTGCAGGGAGGCGCCGAGCGCGTCACCGAGGGCGCGGCGCAGTGTGGCCGAGGGCGTGTGCGCCACCTGGCCCACCGTGTGCAGGCCGAGGCGGGCCAGGGCCTGCTCGGTCTTCTCCCCCACGCCCCACAGCGCGCTGGTGGGCAGCGGGTGCAGGAAGGGCACCACCTGGTCGGCGGGCACCACGAGGGCGCCGTCGGGCTTGGCGCGGCCCGAGGCGAGCTTGGCCACGGCCTTCGTCGTCGCCAGGCCCACCGAGCAGGTCACGCCCTGCTCGTCGGCCACCCGGTCGCGCAGGTCGGTGGCGATCTGCAGCGGGGAGCCGGAGCGGCGCACCGCTCCGGAGACGTCGAGGAAGGCCTCGTCCATGCCCAGCTGCTCCACCACCGGGGTCACCGAGGTGAACAGGGCGACGACGGCGGCCGAGACCGCGGCGTACCGGTCGGGGTCGGGCGGGAGGACGACGGCGTCGGGGCACATCCGGCGGGCGCGGCTCATGGACATGGCCGAGTGGACGCCGGAGCGGCGCGCCTCGTAGGTGGCGGACAGGACCACGCCGCGGCTCGAGCCGCCGCCGACGATGACGGGCTTGCCGCGCAGGTCGGGGCGCTCGAGCAGGGAGACGGAGGCGTAGAAGGCGTCCATGTCCACGTGGAGCACGGTGCACCCGTCGCTGGCGTCGCCGGGGGTGTGCTGGCGCAGGCCGGCGACGGAGGCGGCCACGGCGGGGTCGAGCCCGGCCCGGGCGAGCTGGCTGCGGCTCACGCTCGCCCACCCCCTCGAACCGCACTCTCCGCGGCGAGTGCCACCGTCCTCCGGCTCCGCGCTCTCCTGCCCCATCCCGCGAGTTCGCGCCCCATGGCGCGAGATCCGGCCCCATCCGATCCCCTGATGGGGCGCGAACTCGCCTGAAGGGGCGCGAACTCGGCTGAAGGGGCGGAAGGGTCGCGGAAGGCGTTCGACCGGTGCGCCATCGGACGGACCGCGGTCACCACCCGGCGCTCCCGGAGCTGGAGTGCCACAGCTTGCGCGGGGCACCTCGCCCGGCACCGCCTCCGCGCTCGGCGTCGAGGAGGTCCTCGAGGGCGTCGTCGGCCGAGCGCTCCGGCGCTCCGGCGTCGTCCCCGGCAGCCGCACCGGCGGCGGAGACCCGCGTGTTGCGGGTGTCGCTGCCCGGCGGGGCGACGTCGGCGTACGGGGAGAGCAGGAAGCCGCTGGCGTGCACGAACACCCGCCGCGCCGACGCTCCCCCCATGCCGCCGGCGCGGCGCGCAGCGTCGTCGGCGGTGCGCCCGGCACCGGGCCGGTCGCCCACGGGCAGCCCGCTCGCCGCCGCCGCAGCGGCCTCCTCCTGCGCCGCGGCCTCCCGCGCGCCCGCTCCGGCGTAGCGCTCGTCGCGCTGCCCGGGGCCGGAGCGCCCGGAGTCGAGCCCGGGCACCGCGCCGTCGTCGCGGCCCTGGCCGATGACCCGCGAGGGCGCCATGACGGGCCGGCTCGACCGGGACGCCGCCGCCCCGGCCACCGCGGCCGCGCCGTACCCGGCCGCGGGCTGACCGGCCATGACGCGGCGCACGCCGTCCACCCCGTGCTCGGACCAGACCCGCCACAGCGCCGGCATGGCCCACGCGCCCGTGGCGCGCAGCGACACCCCGCGCGGGCCGGTGCGGCGCAGCTCACCGCGCACCACGAGCAGCCACGAGCCGAACACCGTGGAGGCGTACGGGCCCTGGGCGTCCTCGAAGAAGGTGGCGTCCACCGGGCCGGTGGAGTCGTCCAGGGTGAGGAACACCACGCGCCGCCCGGAGCGGATGGGCGGGGTCTGCGTGGCCACCTTCACGCCCGCCACCAGCAGGTCGCTGCGCGCGTGCTGGTCGCGCAGCGCGCTGGAGCGCACCACGCCGAGCGCGTCCAGCATCGGCCCGTACGCGGAGACCACGTGGTGGCTGGCGTCCAGGCCGAGCACCTCCAGCTCGGTGCGCACCTGCTCGGCCGCGGTCATCTCCGGCAGGCCCGACGGCTCGACGTCGCCGGGGGCGTCACCGAGGTCGAGCGCGAGCTGCACGTCCTCGCCCTCGGCGGACCGGGAAGGGCGGGGAGACCTGGACGACGACGACGAGGGGCGGGCGCGGGCGGCGCCGCGCTCGAGGGCACGGGTGTGCCGGTCGAGGTCGGCGACCTGCAGCAGCAGGTCGCGTCGCGTCACCACGCCGCGGCGGCGCACGGGGGCGGTGAGCCCCAGCCCGTAGACCGAGTCGAGCGCGCCGGTGAGCACGAGGCGCTCCAGCACCGGGCGGGACGGGTGCGCGCGGTTCCACAGGTCGGACAGCGAGTGGTACGGCTGGCCGGCCACGATGCGCGCGACCTCGGCGTCGCTGATGCCCTTGACCTCCGCCAGCGACAGCCGGATGCCCCAGTCGCGCCCGTCGGGCACGGCGGCGTCCAGGCGGTAGCGGCTCGCGAACGGGCCGTACCGCTCCGAGGCCTCCCGCTCGCCCCAGCGCGGCGGCTGGGCGGGCGCCGGCCGGGGCCTCTCGTCGTCGTCGCGAGCCGGGCCGGCGGGGAACTGCTGCAGCACCGCGGGCGGCGGCTGGTCCCAGGGCGCCACCGGCTCCACCCGGTACTCGCCGGTGGAGGCGTTGACGTCGAGCGGGAGCACCGCGACGCCCAGGGTGCGGGCGTCGTCGAGGATGAGGCGCTTGGGGTACATGCCCGGGTCGTGGGTGAGCACCCCGGCGAGGAAGTGCGCCGGCCAGTGGGCCTTGAACCACGCCGACTGGTAGGTGGGCAGCGCGAACGCCGCCGCGTGGGCCTTGCAGAACCCGAACGAGGCGAAGGCCGCCAGCACCTCCCAGATCCGCTGCACCTCGGCCTCGCTGAACCCCGCCGCGAGCGCGCGCGGGCGCCACCAGGTCTCCACCTCGGCCTGCCCGTCGCGGGTGCCCAGGGCCCGGCGGACCTCGTCGGCCTGGGACAGGCTCACCCCGGCGGTCTCGGCGACGATCTCGAGCACCTGCTCGTGGAAGACCACCACCCCGCAGGTCTGCTCCAGCGCCCCCCGCAGGCGGGGGTGCAGGTGGTCGGGCGCGCGCCAGCCCTGCCGGGCCATGAGGAAGGGCGTGACCATGTCGGACTTCACCGGTCCGGGGCGGAACAGGGAGATGTCGATGACGAGGTCGGCGAAGTCCTGCGGGGCGAACTTGCCCACCAGCTCGCGCTGCCCGGGCGACTCGATCTGGAAGCAGCCCAGGGTGCGGGTGGAGCGGACCAGGCGGAAGGCGTCCTCGTCGTCCAGGGGCACCGCGTCCAGGTCGATGCGCTGGCCCGTGGTGCGCTCCACCTCCCGAGCGGCGTGCGCGAACGCCGACTGCATGCGGATGCCCAGCACGTCCAGCTTGAGCAGGCCCATGACCTCGACGTCGTCCTTGTCGAAGGAGCTCATGGGGAAGCTCGTGGCGGACGGCTGCACCGGGGTCCTGTCGAGCAGCGAGGCGTCGGAGAGCAGCACACCGCACGGGTGCAGCGCGGTGTGGCGGGGTAGCCCGTCGAGGCTCTCCACGAGGTCGTAGAGCAGGTCGAGGCGGGGGTCGGCCAGGCCGGAGGCGCGCAGCTCGGGCAGGTCGCGCAGGGCGTGGCGCACGTCGCGGGCGCGCAGGTGCGGGAAGGCCTTGGCGATGGCGTCGACCTCGCCGGGCGGCATCCCGAGGGCCGCGCCGACGTCGCGGACGGCGTGGCGGACCCGGTAGGTGTCGGTCATGGCGACGGCGGCCACGCGGTCTCCCCCGAAGCGGGCCAGCACCGCGTCGTAGACCTCGGTGCGGCGGGCGGACTCGACGTCGACGTCGATGTCGGGCAGCTCCGCGCGGGCGGTGGTGAGGAAGCGCTCCATGAGCAGGCCGTGGGCGAGGGGGTCGACCCCGGAGATGCCGAGCAGGTGGTTGACCAGGCTGCCGGCGCCGGAGCCGCGGGCGGCCACGCGCACGCCGAGGGAGCGGGTGAGGTCGCAGACCTCGGCCACGGTGAGGAAGTACGTGGGGAAGCCGAGCGCCCCGATGACGCCCAGCTCCTCGTCCATGCGGTGCCGCACGCGCTGCAGGTGGGCGAGCGAGGCGCCCGGGTAGCGGGTGTGGACGGCGCCCTCGCAGCGGGCGCGCAGCACGGCGCCGGCGTCCTCGACGGTGCGCACGGACGGGCCGGCCACCAGGTGCGGCTCGGGCAGGTGGACCGCGCCGATGCCGAGGTCGGCGCGCGGGTCGAGGTGGCAGCGGGCGGCGAGGCGCTCGGTGTCGGCCAGCAGCTGGGCGGCGCCGCCGGACTCGTGGGCGCGAGGCGCGCCGGCGGCGGTGGCGACCCTCTCGGCGAGGTCGCGCATCGCCGCGGCCGGCTTGAGCCAGCCGTGGCCGGTGGCCCTGTCGAGGTGGCGGGAGGCCAGCGGGACCAGGCGGCGGGCGGCGTCGAGCACGTCGGCGGTGGCGGCGCCCTCCGGGCCGCCGTGGCGCACGGCGTTGGTGAGGACGGCGGGCACGCCGGCCTCCCGGGCCAGGGCCAGGGTGCGCGCCGCGTGCCCGAGGCTGGCGGGGGTGCCCTCGGGGCCGAGGTGGCAGACCACTTCCACGGCCAGGCAGCCCAGCGGCAGTGCGGAGTACCAGCGGGCCAGCAGGGCGCGGGCGAGGTCGGGGCGGCGGGCCAGCAGCGCGCGGCCCACCTCGCTGTCCGGCCCGAGCAGCACGGTGAGCGCCGGGGCGCCGGAGGCGGGGTCGAGCGCGTGCTCGGCGATCTCGGCCAGGGTGGTCACCGGGGTGCCGCGTCGGCCGCCGACCGCGCTCAGCGAGCCGGGCGCCTCGCCGCGGGCGTGGGCGGCGGTGGACAGCCGGCACAGGCGGGCCCAGCCCGCACCGGCCGGCAGCGGCGGGTCGCCCGGGTCCGGGGTCCAGCCCGCTGCCGCGGTCAGGGAGGTGCTGGAGCCGTGGGCGAGGACGACGACGCGGGGCAGCCGCGCGTCCACGGCGGCTCCGCCGCGCACCGGCGTCCTGCCTCGTCCCCCAGCACTCCCGTGATCATGGTCCCCCGCAAGCGGGAGGTGCCCCCAGTTGTGCACACGCAGGTCGCTGGGCTCGACGGCGAGGTCCATCCCCAGCAGGGGGACGAGACCCTCCTGGGCGCACGCGACGGCGTGCTTGACCGCGCCGCGCAGCCCGTCGCGGTCGGTGAGCGCGAGGGCGCGCTGGCCGTCGGCGGCGGCGCGCTCGGCGAGGGCCGCCGGGGTGTCGGTGCCGTGCTGCAGGCTCCACCCGGAGGCGACGTGCAGGTGCGTGAACGAGCGGGCGGGCTGTGACGGCGGCACCTCGCTCCTCCCCGGACCGGCCCGCGGTGAGCTCCGCGGGGCAGCAGACCGGGGAAGGTCGGCCTGGTCGAACTCCTGTTCGACTCCAGGGACACTACACGCCCAGCGACACCCCGCGCAGGGGGACCGCTGCAGGCACTGCTCCAGGCGGGTGACCCGTCCCCGACCTGGGCCGACGACTTCGAGTGGTTGCTGACGACAACCGGGCGTAGCGTCGCGCCGTCGTCGAGGACGCGGCACGGAGGAGGAGATCGATGTCCACCGCGAGCGCTGCCCCCGCGGGCACCGAGGGCTCCATCAGGAGCCTCATCCCCGCACGCATCGACCGGATGCGCTGGGCGCCCTTCCACACCCGGATGATCATGGCGCTCGGCACCGCCTGGATCATCGACGGGCTCGAGATCACCGTGGCCGGCGCTCTCAACCCGATCCTGCAGGACAAGGCCGCGCTGGGGATGTCGGTCACGGAGACCGGGCTCATCGCCACCGTCTACCTGGTCGGCCAGGTGGTCGGAGCGCTCGTCTTCGGCCAGATCTCCGACGCGCTCGGCCGCCAGAAGCTGTTCATGCTGACCCTGCTGGTCTACCTCGGCGGCAACGCCCTGACGGCGCTGACGTGGAACGGAGAGGTCTCCGGCCTGGTCTTCCTGTACCTCACGAGGTTCATCGCCGGCGCCGGCATCGGCGGGGAGTACGCGGCCATCAACTCGGCCATCGACGAGATGATGCCGGCGCCCTACCGGGGCCGCGTGGACATCGGCGTCAACGGCACCTACTGGGCGGGCTCGATCATCGCCACCCTGGGCACCTACCTCCTGCTCGACACCATGCCGATCAGCTGGAGCTGGCGGGTGGCGTTCCTCATCGGCCCGGTCCTGGGCATCGCGATCCTCTTCCTGCGCCGCCACCTGCCGGAGAGCCCCCGCTGGCTGCTCATGCACGGTCGCGAGCAGGAGGCCGAGGACAACATCGCCGCCATCGAGCGCCAGGTGGAGGAGAGCGGCCAGCACCTGGCCCCCGTGGACGACTCCAAGGCCATCGAGGTCCGGCCCGCCCCCACGCAGGGGTACTTCACCCTGGCGCGGGTGCTCTTCAAGACCTACCCCTCGCGAGCCGCGCTCGCCGCCACGCTGATGATCACGCAGTCGTTCCTCTACAACGCGATCTTCTTCACCTACACGACCGTGCTCACGGCGTACTACGGGGTCGCCGCCAGCAACACCCCGCTCTACCTCATCGGGTTCGCCCTGGGGAACTTCATCGGCCCGCTCGCACTGGGCCCGCTCTTCGACACCTGGGGCCGCAAGAAGATGATCGCCGGGACCTACCTGCTCTCGGGGGTCCTCCTGGCCGTCACCGCCGTGCTCTTCAACGCGGGCGTGCTCAACGCCGTCACCCAGACCATCGCGTGGGCGGTCATCTTCTTCTTCGCCTCGGCGGGCGCCAGCTCGGGCTACCTCACCGCCAGCGAGCTGTTCCCCATGGAGGTGCGGGCCAAGGCGATCGCCATCTTCTTCGCCATCGCCCAGCTCTGCGGCGCCGGCGCCCCGCTGCTCTACTCCTCGCTCATCGGGAGCCTGTACGACCCCTCCGTGACCCGGCTGTTCATCGGGTACCTCCTCGGCGCGGCAGTCATGGTCATCGGCGGCGTGGTGGCGGCGTTCCTGGCGGTGGACGCCGAGGGCAAGTCCCTCGAGGACGTCACCGCCCCCCTGTCCGCCGTGACCTCGCGGCCTCGCGCCACCGGCTGAGACGGCTCGACCTCGATCGGAGGGCCGTCACCGATCAACACCGGCTGCCCTCGATCGGAAGGCCGTCACCGATCGACACCGGCCCGGCTCGGCGGTGCCGGCCTGACCGCCGATGCCGGCCTCCGTCCGCCAGGCGAGCAGCCGCCCGAGCCCCGAGCCTCCACCGCAGGTGACCTGGGTCAGTTCCGGAACTGACCCAGGTCACCTGCGGTGGAGGCTCCAGGACCGACGCATCCGCACCTGACCGTGGTCACTCCCGGACTGACCACGGTCAGGTGCTGGGTCGCGACCCCGACACGAGACGTCGGAACCACACGCCAGTTCCGACGCTTCACGCCAGGATCCGGCACCTCGGCGCGGCGCAGCGCGCTCGACACAGGCGCCGGCCCTCCCGGACGAGCGGCGTGACGAGCGGCGTGACGAGCGGCGTGACGAGCGTCGGCAGGGTGATGGAGCGCAGGTCGAGGCGCGCACCGGAACGTGCGGACGCCCCAGGGGTCTGCGGCGGGGTCGGGTGGGCGGGGGTCACGCTCTGTCCTGCTCGGCCGGACACCGCGGCACCACCACGACCGAACGCGGCCCTCGGACCCATCGGGTCCCCGGGTCGGTGCCGCGCCCGGTCGAGCTCAGGAGGCGGCGAGCGGCAGACCGCCGAGCCAGACCCGGACGTCGAGCAGCGCGGCGACCTGGCCCGTGAACGCCTCGGCGCGGGCGAGGTGGGCGTCCGCCTCGGACGCCTCGACGGCCGGTCCGCGACCGCTGTCGACGGCGGCGCGGCGCTCGGCCGCGGCCCCGAAGAAGAGCGCCCAGTCCTCCAGCTCGGGCGCCAGGGCCAGCAGCGACTCCCACACGTTGACGGGACCGCGACGACGCCCCCCGACCAGCTGGCGGGCGGCGACCACGGCGGCCCCGGCGCGCAGGGCGGCCAGGTGCGCCGCGACGAAGCGCTCAGCGGGGTCGAGCGCGGAGGCCGCCAGCGACAGCTCGGTGGCGGCCCGCTCGAGCAGCCGGACGGCACCCGCCGGCGCCGGCGGCCGCGCGGCGGGCACGGCGCCCTCGCCCGTGCGGGTGGTGGTGCGGCCCGCTGGACCGGTGCGGCGGGGCCGGACGGCGGCCACGTCAGTCCACCACCCGGACGAGGCGCCAGCGCGCGTCACCGCTGCCGGCACCACCGTCTCCGGCGGGCTCGCCGGCCAGCTCGAACGTGCCGGGCTCCGCCCCGAACCCGGCGCTGGCGACCACGCGCCACACCTGCTCGTCAGCAGCAGGTCCCGCCACCCGGGCTCCCGGCTCGCGGGCGAGCGCACTGCTGCCTCGCACCTCGACCGCCTCGCCGCGCAGCGCCCTGGCCGCCACGCCCTGCCACCACGGCAGGCGCGCGCTCCAGGTGGCCAGCACCTCGCGCACCACGAAGAGGCGGCCCCGCCAGACGAACGCGGACGGCTCTCCCGACCCGCCCTCGGCCACCTTCACGTGCACGACCTCGTCGAACGACCGGCTCACAGCTCCTCCTCCTGAGGCACTGGCGGCGCGGCCCCGGGGCTTCCCCTCCCCGGAGGCCGCGCCCGCCGACATCGAACATCCGTTCGACAGCAGCAGTGAAGCGCTGATCTCGCTCCCCGTCAACCCGCTGTCCACGGCGACGACGCTGCCACCGGGGTCTGACAACCCGCTCCCACCTGCGACGACGCACCGGTGAGCACTCGGTGGCCAGCCGGTGCGCGCCGCTGGGGAGGGCTGATGCCCGGCGTCGCGGCTACGGTGCCTCCGTGGTCTCCGAGCGCGCAGTCCCGGCCTGCGCCGTGCTCCACCTGTGGCGGGTCCCCTCCCCCGCCGTCCCGGCCGCCGTCGCCCGCATGGCGCTGGACCGGCGCCACCTGCGGGCCAGCGGCGCGGCGTTCTGGAAGCTGCTCGGCACCGGTGACGGGCGCACCTTCACCCCGCGCGACGCCGACCCCCACCACTGGGCCGTGCTCACCACCTGGGACGACGACGCGGGCGCCCTGGCCTTCGAGCGCTCCCCCGCGGTGCGCGCCTGGGACCGCCTGGCCGCCGAGCGGCTGCGGGTGGAGATGGTGCCGGTGGCCAGCCGCGGGCGGTGGTCGGGCCGGGAGCCCTTCGGAGACCCGGTGCCCACCCGCGCCGCGGCCTCCGGGGGCGGGGCGGGGATCGCCAGCATCACCCGCGCCCGCATCCGCCTCGGGCGCGGACGCTCCTTCTGGGGCGCCGTCCCCCCGGTCTCCACCGACCTGCACGCCGTGCCCGGCCTGCGCCTGGCCGTCGGCATCGGGGAGGCGCCCATGGGGCTGCAGGGCACGTTCAGCCTCTGGGACGACGCGGCCTCCCTGCGCGACTTCGCGCACGGCCGCGCCGCCCACCGCGACGTGGTCGAGCGCACCGCTCGCGAGCGCTGGTACGCCGAGGAGCTCTTCGCCCGCTTCGCCGTCCGGTCCCTGGAGGGCACGCACCGGGGGGTGTCCCCGTGAGCGCCGTCCCCTCCGGCACCGCCGGCACCGCTGGCGATGCCGCCCCGCGCCCGCGCCCGCCGCTGGCCGCCGCGGGCGCGCGGCGCGCGGCGCTGGTGCTCGCGGCCGTCGCCGTCGTCGTCCAGGTGGCCCACCCGCTGCTGTCCGGGCAGGTGCTGACCACCGCCACCGTGGTGAGCGTGCTGGTCTTCGCGGCGGCGTCGCTGGTGAGCGCCGTCGCCACGCACGGGGTGAGGGCCGCGGTGGTGCTGGCCCTGGGCGCGGGCGGGGTGGGCCTGGTGGCCGAGGCGGTGGGCGTCGCCACGGGCTTCCCCTTCGGCGAGTACGCCTACGCCGGCACGCTCGGGCCGCAGGTGCTCGGCGTGCCCGCGGTGGTGCCCGCGGCCTGGCTGATGATGGCCTGGCCGACGATGCTCGCCGGGCGCTCCGTGGTGGACCTGCTCCGGAAGCGCTTCGGACCGGTGCCGCACTGGGTGGCGGTCCCGCTGGCCGCGTGGGTGCTCACCGCGTGGGACCTCTCGCTCGACCCGCAGATGGTCGCCGCGGGGCACTGGGGCTGGCTGCACCCCGAGCCGTCGCTGCCGGGGGTCCCCGGCATCCCGCTCACCAACTACGCCGGGTGGCTGCTGGTCTCGCTGGTGGTGCACGCGGTGCTGCACGTCGGCGTCCCGCGGGCGGTGCGGCCCGGGGTGCCCGCGAGCGCGGCGATCGGCGCGGGCGCTCCCGCGCTGCTGCTGGGGTGGACGTGGCTGGGGTCGGCGCTGGGCAACGCCGCCTTCTTCGGACGTCCGTGGGTGGCGCTGTGGGTGTTCGCGGCCATGGGTCTGGTGGCGCTGCCGGCGCTGGCGCACCTGCGACGACGCTCCCCCACGACGTGAGGGGCGGCAGGGCCGTCCGGCTCGTCGGGGCGGCCAGCGCGGGGGCCGTCGTCGTCGCCGTGCACACCGCCGTCAACGCCGCGCTGCTGCGGCGCCCGGTGAGCGACCCGCCCGCGGTCGGTGAGCGGGTGAGCGTGCTGCTGCCCGTGCGCGACGAGGCCCACCAGGTGGCGGGCTGCGTGGCCGCGGTGCTCGCGAGCACGGGCGTGCCCGACCTCGAGGTGCTCGTCCTGGACGACGGCTCCACCGACGGCACGGCGGAGGCCGCTCAGCGGGCCGCCGGCGGCGACCCCCGGGTGCGGGTGCTGACCGGCGCGCCGCTGCCGCCGGGGTGGCTGGGCAAGCCCCACGCGCTGGCCCAGCTGGCGGCGGCGGCCACCGGATCGGTGCTGGTGTGCCTGGACGCCGACGTGCGCCTGGCGCCGCTCGCCCTGGCGGCCAGCGTCGACCTGCTGCGCCGCCACCGTCTCTCGCTGGTGAGCCCGTACCCGCGGCAGGAGGCGGTGACCGCTGCCGAGCGGCTGGTGCAGCCGCTGCTGCAGTGGAGCTGGCTGGCCACGCTGCCGCTGCGGCTGGCGGAGAGCTCGCCGCGGCCGTCGCTGTCCGCCGCGAACGGGCAGCTCATGGCGTTGGACGCCGCCGCGCTGGAGCGCGCGGGCGGCTTCGCCGCCGTGCGGTCCGAGGTGCTCGACGACGTCGCCCTGGTCCGCGCGGTGAAGGCCGCCGGCGGGCGGGGCGGAGTCGCGGACGGGACCGACCTGGCCACCTGCCGCATGTACGACGGCTGGCCCGCCGTGCGCGACGGGTACGCGAAGTCGCTGTGGTCGGCGACCGGGTCCCCGGCGGGTGCCGCCGGGCTGGTGGTGGCCCTGGGCGCAGTGTTCGTGCTGCCGGCGGTCGCCGCGGCGACCGGTCTGGGCGGCCGCGGGGGGCGGGTGGCGGGGCTGGTCGGCTACGGCGCCGGCGTGGCGTCGCGCGTGGTCGCGGCGCGGCGGACGGGCGGCCGGGCCTGGCCCGACGCCCTGGCGCACCCGGCGTCGGTGGCGGTGCTGTGCTCGCTGGTGGTGCGGTCGTGGCGGCTGCGCCGCCGCGGCGGCCTGGCCTGGAAGGGCCGCGCGCTGCCCTGAAGCACCGGCGGCGGCCTCGACGCCCCAGCGCCCGGCGGCGGCTGGCTGCACCTGGGCGCGATCGTCGCCGTCCTGGGCCAGCCGAGCAGCGCACTGGGTGGCTCCGGTCCACTCCTCGGTTGGTGCGGGGTGGCCCTGGTCCACTCCCACGGGACCGGGGCCACCCCGCACCAACCGGGGCCTGGGCGCTTACCGTGGCGGACGTGGCCCGGGTGATCGTCGTGGGCGCGGGCCTGGGCGGGCTCGCCGCTGCCGCGCGTCTGGCCGCCCTCGGCCACGACGTCACCGTCTGCGAGCAGGCGGACACCGTCGGCGGCAAGCTGGGGTGGTTCGAGCGCGACGGCTTCGCCTTCGACACCGGCCCGAGCCTGCTGACCTGGCCCGACCAGCTGCGCCGCCTCTTCGCCGCCACCGGGTCGCCGCTGGAGGAGCACCTCGACCTGCGCCCCGTCGCGCCCACCGACCACCGCTTCACCGACGGCAGCCGGCTCCACCTCGACGACGACCTCGGCCCCGGCTGGCGCCGCCTCCTGGAGCGCGCGCGCCGCATCTGGGACGCCACCGAGGGCCCCTTCCTCAGCCGGCCGCTGCACGGCGCGCGCACCCTCGCGGCGCTCGCGGCGCGCCCCGGCGGGCTGCACGACGTCGCGACCATCGCGCCCGGCACCTCCCTGCGCGCCCTGGCGCAGGCCCACCTCGACGACCCCCGTCACGTCGCCCTGGTCGACCGGATGGCCACCTACACCGGCTCCGACCCGCGCCGCGCGCCCGCGGCGCTGGCCTCGGTGCTGCACCTGGAGCTGACCGGGGGCTCCTGGTACGTCCCCGGTGGGCTGCGCCGGGTGGTGGACGCCGTCGCCGACCGCGCCCGCGAGCGCGGCGCCCGGGTCCTTACCGGGGAGCGGGTCGAGGAGGTGCTCGTCGAGGGCGGTCGGGCCGCCGGCGTGCGCCTGGCCGGCGGCCGCCACCTCGCCGCGGACGTCGTCGTCGTCAACGCCGACGCCTCCGCCCTGCACGGCGTGCGCACCCCACCCGGGCAGCGCCCCCTGCTCCCGCCGTCCGCCCGCCGCGGCACCCGCGGGGCGCGGGCCGGTCTGGCGGCCACCACCCCGTCGCTGAGCGGGTTCGTGCTGCTGCTGGCCCTGCGCGGGCGCACCCCCGGCCTGGCCCACCACACGGTGCTGTTCCCGCCCCTGGAGGGCGCGGGCTACGACGACGAGTTCGACGCGGTCTTCGGCTCAGGACGACGACGCGGGCGGCCGAGCGCCGTCCCGGAACCGGCGGTCTACGTGAGCGCTCCGGACGACCCGGCGCTGCGCCCCGACGACGGCTCCGAGGCGTGGTTCGTGCTGGTCAACGCCCCGCGGCACAGCCCGCACGACCCGCGCGCCGGCGTCGACTGGCGGGCCGGCGGGTTCGCGCAGGCCTACGCCGACCACGTGCTGGCCGTCATGGCCCGCCGGGGCCTGGACGTGCGGGACCGCGTGCTGTGGCGCGAGGTGCGCACCCCCGCGGACCTGGAGCGCGCCACCGGCAGCGTCGGCGGGTCCATCTACGGGTCCTCCAGCAACGGGGCGCGCGCGGCGTTCCTGCGCCCCGCCAACCGCTCGCGCGTGCCCGGGCTGCTGCTGGTGGGCGGGTCGAGCCACCCCGGCGGCGGCATACCGCTGGTGCTCGCCTCCGCGGCCATCACGTCGGGGCTGGTCGGGCCCGCCTGAGGAGACGGGCGGGCGACGACCACGACGCCTCAGAGCTCGCTCATGTCCCCGGTCCCGGGGACGCCGTCGACCAGCCCGTAGCGCAGGTGCACCACCCCGCGCGGGCTGGTGGCCGGCGGCTGCAGCAGCGCGAGGCTCGTCGGCACCGCTCCCCCGGCGAAGACCGCCTTGCCCCGGCCCAGCACCAGCGGGTGCAGCCACAGGTCGACGACGTCGAAGAGCCGCTCGGCCAGCAGCGTCTGCACGAGGTCGAGGCTCCCGACCACCTTCACGTGCTCGTGCCTGTCGCGCAGCGCCCGCACCGCGGCGGGCAGGTCCGGGCCGAGCAGCTCCGAGCCCGCCCAGGACAGGTCCGGGGCGCCGCGGGAGGCGACGTGCTTGGGGATGCTGTTGAACAGCGCCGCGAAGCCGCCGCCCGAGGTGGCGTCGACGCGGGGCCAGTAGTCGGCGAAGATCTCGTACGTGCGGCGTCCGAGCAGGAGGGCGTCGACGCCCTCGTAGGCGGCGTCCACCTGGGCGCCGGAGACCTCGTCGACGAGCGGTGCCTGCCACCCGCCGAAGGCGAACCCGCCGTCGGGGTCCTCGTCGGGACCGCCGGGCGCCTGCCCGACGAGGTCGAGGGTGGCGAAGAGCGCGATGCTGATGATGCCCACGGCGGGCTCCCTGCTGCCGGTGGTGCGGTGCGGACGCCAGGTGGACCGGGCCGCTCCGCCGGACTCATCGGCGTGGCGCTGGACGAGGGGGTGCCGGCGCCCCACCGTCGTGACCCCCGACCCGCCGACCAGCGGCTCAGGCCAGGCGCACCAGCAGCTCGCCGTGCAGGAGCGCGATCCAGCCGTCGGGCGCCGCCGCCCAGCGGCGCCACGCCGCGGCGACGTCCTCCAGGTCCTCCCGGGTGGCCGCTCCGCTGGTCACGGCCTGCTCGGCGAAGGCGGACCGCGTGGCGCGCCCGGCCCAGGACGTGCCCCACCAGGCGCGCTCCTCGGCCGAGGCGTAGCACCAGGCCGACGCCGACGCCGTGACCCCCTCGACCAGGCCCGCCGCGCGCGCCCACGCGAGCAGGCGGCGCCCGGCGTCGGGCTCGCCGCCGTTGCCCCGGGCCACCCGGCCGTACAGGTCCAGCCAGGCGTCGAGCCCGGCGTCCGGCGGGTACCAGGTGGTGGCGGCGTAGTCGACGTCGCGCACGGCCAGCAGGCCGCCCGGTCGCAGCACGCGGACCGCCTCCCGCAGGGCGCGCACCGGGTCGGGCAGGTGCTGGAGCACCTGGTGGGCGTGGACGACGTCGAAGGACGCGTCCGGGAAGGGCAGCGCCAGGGCGTCGCCGACCACCCACTCCAGTGCCAGCCCGCGGCGCTCGGCCAGGGCGCCGGCTTCGTCCAGCACGCCCGCGGCGGCGTCGAGGCCGACCGCTCGGCCGGGCGCGACGCGCTCGGCGAGGTCGGCGGTGATGGTGCCCGGACCGCAGCCGAGGTCGAGCAGGTCCAGCCCGGGGCGCAGGTGCGCCAGCAGGTAGCCGCAGGAGTTCTCCGCGGTGCGCCAGCGGTGGGAGGCCAGGACGGGCTCGGCGTGTCCGTGGGTGTAGGCGGGCATGGGTCCACCCTGACAGGACGTCTCACATCCCGGTACCGACATCTCACCCGTCAAGACAGATCATGCGGGGGCGACCTCCGACCGGGCGACCGGGGGCCACACCCCTCAAGGTGAGGATCTTGGACGGCGATGAAGTCGACGTGCAGCAGAGCGCTCCCCCACGCCGTCGTCGCGGCACCTCCGCGGCCGCGGTGGCCGTCGCGCTCCTGCTCGTCTGGGCCGCGGCGTGGTGGCTCACCCGCGGCACGTCCGCCGCGGCCGCGGTCCCCGCGGTGGGCCTGCCCGTGCTGGCGTGCTGCGCGGCGGCGTCCAGCCTGCTCCGCTCGCGCAGGACCGCCGGTGTCGACAGGCACCTGTGGCGGTGGCTCGCGCTCACCTCCCTCGCGTGGGGGCTGACCACCAGCTCCTCCCTGGGACGGCCCTGGTCGCCGGGCGACGCGGACGCCCAGGCGGTCTCTCCGCTCACGCTCGTCCTCCTCCCCGTCACGGCGGTGCTCGCGGTGACGGCCCTCGCCCCGGTCCTGCGGCGGTCGGTCAGCCCGGCGAACCTGGTGCGGGACGGCGTCGACAACGCGCTGCTGACGGCCGTCGCCGCCAGCGTCCTCTGGTACGCGGTCCTCGCACCCGCAGCACCCGCAGCACCCACCGGCGCGGTCGGACCGGTCTCGACGGGGCAGGCAGCCGTCTTCACCGTCGAGCTGCTCCTCACGGTCTCCTTCGTCCACCTCGCGGCGCGCACGCACCGCCGGCACCCCGGGCTGGCGCTGGTCGCAGCCGGGGTGGTCGCCGTGGTGAGCGCCGAGGTCACGGCAGCCGTGATGGCGACCTCGGCCTGGTGGCCGGGCTACGACGTCCTGACCTGGAGCTGCGCCGTCATGGCGTGCGCCCTGCTGGCGGGAGCCGGCTCCGCGCTCCGCCGGGACGCCGCCGGCGCGCCCGACCTCGACCGTCCCGCGGCCGGGTCGGGCCTGGTGGCCTGCGCCGCGGCGCTCCTGGCGCTCGCGACGTCCGTGCCCGCCTCCCTCATCGGTCACGACGCGAGCGGCGTCGGGGCGTGGCTGCACCTCGCCGTGCTGTCGCTGCTGGTGGTGCGCGCCCTGCTCCTGGCGCACGACGGGAACCGGCTCACCCGCGACCTGGAGCAGCGGGTGAGCGCCCGCACGCAGGCGCTGGCCAGTGCGGAGCGCCGGTTCGCCTCCCTCGTCGTCCACAGCACCGACGCGGTCGCGGTGGTGGGTGTCGACGGGCGGTGTCGCTACGTGAGCCCCTCCTTCGAGCGCGTCTTCGGGGTCCGCCCCGACCAGCTGCTCGGCCGACCGCTGGACGCCCTGGTGACCGCGGGACCCGAGGCGGTCGACGCCCTCCACGACGCCCTGCGCTCCACCCTGCACGAGCCCGCGTCCCGCCAGGAGCTGAGGACGACGGCGCGGCACGTCAGCGGCCGGCCGCTCGTGCTGGACGTGACGCTGACCAACCTGGTCGACGACCCCGCGGTGCGCGGCGTCGTCGTCAACACCCACGACGTGACCGACGCGGTGCGCCTGGAGGAGGAGCTGAGCAGCCAGGCGTTCAGCGACGCCCTCACCGGCCTGCCCAACCGCGCCCTGTTCCGCGACCGCCTCGAGCACGCGCTGCGCAGCCGAGGAGCCCGCAGCGACGTCGAGGTCTGCTACCTCGACCTGGACGGGTTCAAGGCCGTCAACGACACCCTCGGCCACGGGGCCGGCGACGAGCTGCTGGTGGCCGTGGCCGAGCGCCTGCGCACCGTCGTGCGCCAGGGCGACACCGTCGCGCGCCTGGGCGGCGACGAGTTCGCCGTCCTGCTCGACGAGGCCGCTGGGGAGCACGAGTCCGAGCGGCTGGCCCAGCGCCTGTGCGACGCCGTGCGCCGTCCCTTCACCGTGCGCGGCACGCAGGTGCACGTGGCCACGAGCGTCGGCCTGGCCAGCTCCGCGTCCACGGGTCCCGACGCGAGCCAGCTGCTGCGCAGCGCCGACCTGGCGATGTACCAGGCCAAGGGCCAGCGCCAGGGCGGGTACGCGCGCTACCACCCCCGCATGCACGAGCAGCTGGCCGAGCGGGTCCAGCTCGAGGCCGACCTGCACCGCGCCGTCGAGCACCAGCAGCTCCGCGTGGTCTACCAGCCCCTGGTCGACATGAGCACCGGTGGCGTCACCGGCGTCGAGGCCCTGGTCCGCTGGCACCACCCCCAGCGCGGCGTCATCGCCCCCGTCACCTTCATCCCCCTGGCCGAGGCCACGGGCCTCATCGACGCCATCGGCGCCCACGTCCTGCGCGAGGCCTGCCAGCAGGTCTCCACCTGGCGCGCCGAGGTCCCCGGCGCCGAGACCATGCGCCTGTCGGTGAACCTGTCGGCCCACCAGCTTGACCACCCCGGCCTGCTCGCCGACGTCGTCGCGGTGCTCGACGAGACCGGCCTGCCCGCCACCTCCCTGGTGCTGGAGATCACCGAGAGCGCCCTGATCGACCAGCACGACGCCGCGCTGCAGACCCTGCACGCCCTGCGCGCCCTCGGCATCCGCCTGGCCATCGACGACTTCGGCACCGGCTACTCCTCCCTGAGCTACCTGCACCGCCTGCCCGTCGACATCCTCAAGATCGACAAGAGCTTCGTCGACCGTCTCAGCCACACCGGCGACGCCTCCCTGGTGGACGCCATCCTCGGCATGGCCGCCACGCTCGGACTCACCACCGTCGCCGAGGGCATCGAGCACGCCCACCAGCGCCACGCCCTCGCAGCCCAGGGCTGCGCCACCGGCCAGGGCTACCACTTCTCACCCCCCGTCGACGCCTCCGAGGTGCCCGACCTCATCACCACGGCGCTGGGCGCCGTCACCGGCGACCCAGCCGCCCCCCGCAGCCCCGTGCAGGGCCTGGCCGAGGAGGCGGCCCTGTGAGCAGCGACGTCCTCCTGACCGCGGCACCGGCAGCCACCGCCGTCGCCGTCGCCGTCGCCGCCCTGCGCCTGTCGCGCAGGCGCTCTGGTCCGCAGCGCTGCTTCTGGGTGCTGGTGGGCCCGTCAGCCGCCGCGTGGGCGCTCGCCGCGCTGCTGGGCAGGCTCCCGCACGTCGGCGACGCCTCCGGCGGGGTCGTCTCGCAGGTGGCCGGGCTGGGTGTGCTCGTCACCTTCCTGGCGTGGGCCGGGCTCGCGGTGACCGGCATCGCCAGGCTCACCACGGCGCACCAGACCCGCGGCAACGTCGTGCGCGACGTGCTCGACATCCTCCTGCTCATCACCGCCGGCCTCAGCGTGCTCTGGGCGCTCGTGCTGGCCCCGGCGTGGGACCGGGGCCAGGTCAGCGCCACCGCGTGGGTCACGGTCGTGGTCCTGGTGGTCGCCCTCGACGTCCCCCTGACCGCCTTCCACGCGCTCCTGCGCAGCCCCGAGCGCGCCCGCGGCGTGCGGTCGGCGCTCATCGGCCTCGGCGCGGTGAGCCTCGGCGACATCACCTCGGCCAGGAGCCTCCTGCTCGGCGGTGGTGGCGTCACGCCCCTGGCCGTCGCGCTGTGGGGGCTCGGCTGGGCGCTCGTGCTCACCGGCGTCCTCCTCGAGCACGGCCGCCGGCAGAGCCCCCCTGCCGGGGGCGGCCTCTCCAGAGGGACCGTCCAGGCGAACGGCGCCGCCGCGGTCACCGTGGTGACCACCGCCCTCGGCGTCCTCGTGGACGGTGGTCCCGGCGCCCCCGTGACCTTCTGGCTGAGCACCACCGCGCTCTTCCTGGTGGTCTGCCGCACGCTCCTCGAGCTGCGCCGCACCACCCACCTCCAGCGCCGGCTGGAGCTCAAGGTCGAGGAGCGCACCCGCGCCCTCGCCGACAGCCGCCACCGCTTCGCGGCGCTGGTGGCCCACAGCTCCGACCTGGTCATCGTCGTGGACGAGCAGCGGCGCCTCTCCTACGCCAACCCCGGCGCAGCGCGACTGCTGGGAGCCGTCCCCGGGTCCACGCTCGGGCGCCCGGCGGCGGAGCACCTGCACGACGACGAGGGGCCCGGCCGCCCCCTGGACGCGCTGCGGTCCATGGTCGCGGCGGGGGTCGACCAGCTGGAGCTCCGCCTGGCCCTGCGCCACACCGACGGCCACCGGGTGGAGGTGGACGCCGTGGTCACCAACCTGCTGGCCGACCCCGACGTGCAGGGCCTGGTCATCAACGCCCGCGACGTCACCGAGGCGCTGCGCCTGGAGCGCGAGCTCAGCGACCGGGCCTTCAGCGACGCCCTCACCGGCCTGCCCAACCGCGCCCTGTTCCGCGACCGCCTCGAGCACGCGCTGCTCAGCCGGGCCTCCCGCGGACCGGTCAAGGTCATGTACCTCGACCTGGACGGGTTCAAGGCCGTCAACGACACCCTCGGCCACGAGGCGGGCGACGAGCTGCTGGTGGCCGTGGCCGAGCGCCTGCGCACGGTGGTGCGCCAGGGCGACACCGTCGCGCGCCTGGGCGGCGACGAGTTCGCCGTCCTGCTCGACGAGGGGGTGCAGCCCGCTGAGGCGCTCGAGCTGGCCGACCGGCTGGTGCGGGCCCTGCGCGACCCGGTCACCGTCCGCGGCACGGAGGTCCACGTCGGCGTCAGCGTGGGACTGGCCAGCAGCCGCACCGCGGGCCGCACCGCCGAGGGGCTCATGATGGCCGCGGACACGGCCATGTACGAGGCCAAGGCGGCGGGCAAGGGGCGCTGCGCCGTCTACACCCCGCACATGCACGAGGCGCTCGCTGAGCGGGTGCAGCTCGAGGCGGACCTGCGCCGAGCCGTGGAGGAGGGCCAGTTCCGGGTGGCGTACCAGCCGCTGGTGGACATGGGCAGCGGATCGGTCTCCGGCGTGGAGGCCCTGGTCCGCTGGCACCATCCCGAGCGCGGCGTCGTGGGGCCGCTCACCTTCATCCCCCTGGCCGAGAGCACCGGCCTCATCGACGCCATCGGCGCCTACGTGCTCCGGGAGGCCTGCCAGCAGGTGGCCGTCTGGCGCGACAGCGTGCCCGGCGCCGAGACCATGCGCCTGTCGGTGAACCTGTCAGCCCACCAGCTCGGCGACCCCGGGCTGGTGGACCTGGTCACCGGCGTCCTGAGCGAGACCGGCCTGCCCGCCACCTCCCTGGTGCTGGAGATCACCGAGAGCGCCCTGGTCGACCAGCACGACGCCGCGCTGCAGACCCTGCACGCCCTGCGCGCCCTCGGCATCCGCCTGGCCATCGACGACTTCGGCACCGGCTACTCCTCCCTGAGCTACCTGCACCGCCTGCCCGTCGACATCCTCAAGATCGACAAGAGCTTCGTCGACCGTCTCAGCCACACCGGCGACCTCTCCCTGGTGGACGCCATCCTCGGCATGGCCGCCACGCTCGGACTCACCACCGTCGCCGAGGGCATCGAGCACGCCCACCAGCGCCACGCCCTCGCAGCCCAGGGCTGCGCCACCGGCCAGGGCTACCACTTCTCACCGCCCGTGGACCCCGAGCTCGTCCCCGAGCTGGTGGTGGCGGCCCTGCGGGCGCCCGCCCCCACCGAGACCGCTGAGGACGACGACGAGCGGGCCCGGCCGGGGGTGCCGGCGCCCCTGACGGGGTCGCCGGCTGAGGGCTCAGCGCTGGGCTGACAACCGGCGGCGCACCGCCACGAGCAGCTGCACCAGGCCCACCAGGGCCGCAGCCGAGCCCGCCCAGGCGCCCACGCCCGCCCACGTGGCCGCGGCCTGCGGGTAGACCCCGCAGCCGAGCGCGAACATGGCCGCCACAGCCACCCGCGTGGGCCGCTCGGAGACCGTCACCGCCCCCGGACCGGTCATGCCCTCGGCCTGCGCGCGGGCGCGCGCGTACTCGTGCATCTGCCCCAGCCCGAGCGCCAGCAGCACGGGCAGCGCCGGCGCCCCCAGCAGCCACAGCGCGGCGAGGCCCGCCGCGTCGGCGGCCCGGTCGCACACCGCGTCGAGCACCGCGCCCCCGCGGGAGGCCGTGCCGCCGAGCACGGCCACGGCGCCGTCCAGCCCGTCCGCCAGGGCGGCCAGCGCCAGCAGCACCGGCACCGCGAGCGCCCAGCGACCGCCGACCTGCGCCTGCGCGGCGGCCGGCGCGACGGCAGCGAGCCCGAGCACGAGCCCCAGCACCGTGACGGCGGACGGTGGGACGCCGGCCGCGGCCAGCGGTGAGGCCGCCCGGCGCACGCCGTCGAGCCAGACGCGCACCAGGGGTGACGCCGACGTGCCGCCGTGAGCGGCCGACCAGCGCCGCAGGTGCTCCTCGCGGGTCACCCCCCGCGTCCCACCGGTCACGGCAGCGACCCTACGACCGTGACGCACGTCCCTCCGGGGCGTCGCCCGACGGGCGCCGCGCCGATCGGCGCATAGGCTCCACCGGGTGAGTCCCGCCCACGTCCTGGACGCCGATGACCTGCGGGCCCGCGTGCAGACCGAGCTGGACGCCGTGCTGGCGGCCCAGGCGGCGGTGCTGGCCGACGTCAGCGACGACTGCGACGCCCTCGTGGCGGCGGTCGCGCGCCTGGTGGCGGGCGGCAAGCGGCTGCGCCCGGCGTTCTGCTGGTGGGGGTGGCGCGGCGCGGGCGGAGACCCGTCGGACGCCGCCGCGGGGGACGCCGTCATCCGCGTGGCCACCGCCCTGGAGCTCTTCCAGGCGGCGGCGCTCATCCACGACGACGTCATGGACGCCTCCGACACGCGCCGCGGCATGCCCGCCACGCACCGGTACTTCGCGGGGATCCACACCGACCGCCGCTGGGACGGGGACGCCGACAGGTTCGGCGACGCCGGGGCGATCCTGTCCGGGGACCTGTGCCTGGCCTGGTCGGACGAGGTGTTCCGCAGCGCTGACCTGCCGGTGGACCGCCGCCGCGCCGCGGAGCTGGTCTTCGACCGGATGCGGACCCAGCTCATGGGCGGGCAGTACCTCGACATGCTGGCGCAGGCCGCGCCGCTGCGCCGGATCGCCGCCGCGGCGGTGAACAGCGGCAGCGCGGGGGGCTCGGCGGGCTCCCCCGCCCCCTCCCCGCGCCGCGACAGCGACGACGACGCCGAGGGCCCCGAGGAGGTGGCGCTGCGCCGCGCCGAGGCCGACGCGCTGCTCGAGCGGGCCCGCCGCGTCATCTGCTTCAAGAGCGCGAAGTACTCCGTGGAGCACCCGCTGCTGGTGGGCGCGGCCCTGGGCGGGGCCCCGGCCGAGCTCAGCGAGGCGTACACGTCCTACGGCCTGGCCCTGGGCGAGGCGTTCCAGCTGCGCGACGACGTCCTCGGCGTCTTCGGAGACCCGGCCCAGACGGGCAAGCCCGCCGGGGACGACCTCCGAGAGGGCAAGCGGACGGTGCTCGTGGCCTGCACCCTCGGCGCCTCCAGCGCCGCCCAGGCCGACCTGCTGCACCGCCACCTCGGAGACCCCCACCTCGACGCCGACGGCGTCGCGGCGCTCCGGCGCGTCATGGTCGAGACCGGCGCCCTGGCGCGGGTGGAGGACCTCATCGACGACGGCGTCCGCCGGGCCCGCGAGGCCCTGGCCGGCGCCCCGGTCGCGCCCGCGGCGCGCGAGGCGCTCGAGGCGCTCGTCGTCGCCGCCACGTCGCGCGCCGCGTGACGCTGCTCTGCTCCCCGGATCTCCCCGCGTCCAGCTCCAGCCCCGGAGGCTCCTCGTGACCGCGCTCTCGTCCCCGCTGCTCAGCACCTCCCCCGGCGTCGCGCTGCGGCGCGCTGCCGACGCCGTCATCCCCGGGCGCCAGCGGGGGGTGGTCGGGCCGACCGACCACGTCGTCGTCGTCGGCGCCGGGCTGGCGGGCCTGTCGGCCGCGATGCGGCTGGCCGGCGCTGGCCGCAAGGTCACCGTGGTGGAGCGCGAGGCGCACCCCGGCGGTCGCGCCGGCCGCCTCACCGTCCCGGCGCCCGACGGCGCGGGCGACTACCGCTTCGACACCGGCCCCACGGTGCTGACCATGCCGGACCTCATCGCCGACTGCTTCGACGCGCTCGGCGAGGACATGGCCGACTGGCTGACGCTGGAGCCGGTGAGCCCGCTGTACCGGGCGAAGTACGCCGACGGGTCCTCCCTCGACGTCCACGCCGACCCCGAGGCGATGACCGAGGAGATCCGCCGGGTCTGCGGGCCGGACGAGGCGGCGGGGTACGAGCGGTTCGTGCAGTTCGTCTCCGAGCTGTACCGCGCGGAGATGCGCACGTTCATCGACAGGAACATCGACACCCCGCTCGACCTAGTCCGGCCCGACCTGCTGACGCTGCTGCGCCGCAAGGGCTTCTCCAAGCTGGCGCCGGTGGTGGCGCAGTACCTCAAGGACGACCGCCTGCAGCGCGTCTACTCCTTCCAGGCCCTGTACGCGGGCCTGTCCCCCTACGACGCCCTGGCCATCTACGCCGTCATCGCGTACATGGACTCCGTGGCCGGCGTCTTCGCCGCTCGCGGCGGGATGAGCGCGGTGCCCTCGGCGATGGCGGCGGCGGCCGCCGCGCACGGCGTGGAGTTCCGCTTCTCGACGACGGTGGAGAGCGTGGAGCACTCCGGCGGTCGGGCCACCGCGGTCATCACCGCGGACGGCGAGCGGATCGCCGCGGACGCCGTCGTCCTCAACCCCGACCTGCCGGTGGCCTACCGCGACCTGCTGGGCGTCAAGCACCGCCGGCTGCGGCCGCTGGTGTACTCGCCGTCCTGCTACCTCATGCTCGCGGGCTCGAAGGCGTCCTACCCCGACACCGCGCATCACACGATCCTGTTCGGGCGGGCGTGGAAGGAGGTGTTCGCCGAGCTCACGGGCGGTCGGCTCATGAGCGACCCCAGCGTGCTGCTGTCCACGCCCACCGTCAGCGACCCGGGCCTGGCACCCGACGGCCGCCACGTCTACTACGTGCTGTTCCCCACGCCGAGCCTGTCGGCCGGCGCCAAGCACGGGCTGGACTGGAACGAGGTGGCCCCGCGCTACCGCGAGCACGTCATCGCCACCCTGGAGCGGCGCGGCTACCCCGGCTTCGGGGAGGGCATCGAGGTGGAGGACGTCACCACCCCGCTCGACTGGGAGGCCCGCGGCATGGCCGACGGCGCCCCGTTCGCCTCCTCGCACACGTTCGGGCAGACCGGGCCGTTCCGGCCGGGCAACCTCTGGGGCGAGAACGTGGTCTTCACCGGCTCGGGCACCCAGCCCGGCGTCGGGGTGCCGATGGTGCTGGTCTCGGGCCGCCTGGCCGCCGAGCGCATCACGGGCCGCGACCCCCGCTACCGCTCTCGCGCGTGGCGGTGAGCGGCCGCCGGCGCCCGGCCGGCAGCGCCAGCCTCGACGCGGCGGGCGTCACCGACCCGCAGCTGCGCGCGGACCTGCTGGAGTGCCGCCGCCTGCACGCCGAGCACGGCAAGACGTACTTCCTGGCCACGGCGCTGCTGCCGCCCGCGAAGCGGCCGTGGGTGTGGGCGCTGTACGGGTTCGCCCGGTACGCCGACGAGTTCGTCGACTCCCTCACCGACCCCGACCCGGACGCGCTGGTCTCCTGGTCCGACGAGTTCCTGGCCAGCATCGACGGCCGCGCGGAGCCCACCGAGCCGGTGGGCCGGGCCATGCTGGCCACGGTGCGGCGCTGGGACCTGCCGCTGGACACGGTGACGGCGTTCCTGGACTCGATGCGCGCCGACATCACCACCACGCACTACCCGACCTACGCCGACCTGCAGGGCTACATGTACGGCTCGGCGAACGTCATCGGCCTGCAGATGCTTCCCGTGCTGCAGCCGCTGCCGGGTGCCGAGGCCGAGGCCGCGCACCGGGCGGAGCTGCTGGGCGAGGCGTTCCAGGTGAGCAACTTCATCCGCGACGTGGGCGAGGACCTCGACCGCGGGCGCACCTACCTGCCCGACGAGCACCTGGCGGCGTTCGGCTTGACCCGCGAGCTGCTCGTGGCCGGCCGCCGCGCCGGGCCCGACGCGCCGCTGGACCGGCGCGTGGAGGAGCTGCTGCGCTTCGAGGTGGCCGAGAACCGCAAGGTCTACCGCGAGGCGGAGCCCGGCATCGCCCTGCTGCACCCGACCAGCCGCGACTCCATCCGCTGCGCCTTCGAGCTGTACGGCGGCATCCTCGGCGCCGTGGAGCAGGCCGGCTACCGGGTGCTGGCCCAGCGCGTCTCGGTGCCGCTGCCCCGGAGGCTGGCCGTGGCGCTGCCGGCCCTGGGCCGCGCCGTCGCCGCCCGCCGCGAGATGGCCCGCTGGAAGGCCCTCCCCCACCCTTCTCCGTGATCATGGGCGTTCTGCACACCACCGACCGTGATCATGGGCGTCGCCACCACCCGTTGCTCCGGACGCCCATGATCACGGCAGGAAAGTGCACGGGAAGCCCATGATCACGGTGAGGGAGCAGGACCGGGAGGTGCTGCGCCTGGCCGTGCCCGCCCTGGGGGCCCTCCTCGCCGAGCCGCTGTTCCTGCTGGCCGACTCCGCCATCGTCGGGCGCCTGGGCGTGCTGCCGCTGGCCGGGCTCGGCGTGGCCGGGGCGCTCCTGGCCACCGCGGTCTCGGTGTTCGTCTTCCTCGCCTACGGCACCACCGCCACGGTCGCCCGGCGCCTGGGCTCGGGTGACCTGCGCTCCGCCCTGCAGGCCGGGGTGGACGGGATGTGGCTGGCCCTCGGGCTGGGCGCCGTCGTGGCGCTGGTCGCCGTCGCCGCCAGCGGGCCGCTGGTCGACGCGCTCGGTGCCTCCGAGGCCGCACGCCCCTTCGCCCGCACCTACCTGCACTGGTCGCTGCCGGGCCTGCCGGCGATGCTCGTGGTGCTCGCCGCCACAGGCGTGCTGCGGGGCCTGCAGGACACCACCACCCCGCTCGTCGTCGCCGTGACCGGCGCCGTGGTCAACACGGCGCTCAACGTGCTGCTCGTCTACGGCGCCGGACTCGGGATCGCCGGCTCCGCGGCCGGCACGGCGCTCACGCAGCTGGGCATGGCCGCGTGGCTGGCGGCCGTCGTCGTGCGCGGCGTGCGCCGCGAGACCGGCTCGTGGGCGGCGCTCGCGCCGCGCGGCCTCGGGGTGCTCACGAGCGCCCTCGACGGCGTCCCGCTGCTGGTGCGCACCCTGGCGCTGCGCGCCGCGCTGCTGCTCACCACGTACGTGGCCGCCCGCCAGGGAGACGCCGGCATCGCCGCACACCAGGTGGCGACGGTGCTCTGGACGACGACGGCGCTCGCCCTCGACGCCCTCGCGATCGCCGCGCAGGCGCTGGTCGGACGGGCGCTGGGTGCCGGTGACGCCGCCGGTGCCCGCGGGCAGGTGCGCCGCCTCGTGGTGTGGGGCGTGGGAGCCGGGGTGGTCATGGGCGTGGTGCTCGCCTCCCTCGCCGTGCCGGTCGCCTCGCTGTTCACCCCCGACCCCGAGGTCAGGGCGGCGCTGGCGGCCGCCACCGTGGTGCTGGCGTGCTGCCTGCCGCTGGCGGGCTGGGTCTTCGTGCTCGACGGGGTGCTCATCGGCGCCGGTGACGGCCGCTACCTGGCGGGGGCGAGCATCGCCTCGGCAGCCGCCTACGCGCCGCTGGCGCTGGCGGTGCTGGCGTGGGCGCCGCCGGGGCGCACCGGCCTGGTGTGGCTGTGGGTGGTCTTCGCCGGTGCCTACACGGCAGCCCGGCTGGTGACGCTGGTGCCGCGCGAGCGCGGCGGCGCCTGGCTGGTCACCGGAGCGGTCCGCTGAGGCGGGGGCCGACCGCTCGCCGGCCCGGAACACGACCCGCCCGCGACGGGTTGCAGCGATCATGACGGTCGACGCCGAGGCGCTCCACGACGTCCTCACCTCCCTCGAGCTGCGACTGGACCGCGTGCGGCGCTGCGCGCTGGGCACCGACGGCCTGCTCCCCCTCACCCCGGGGACGACCTCGGTCGGGTACGTCGTCAGCGGAGACGTCACCGCAGACGGGAAGGGACTGGCCTCCTGCACCGTCGACGCCACCACCGGCCGTGCCTCGACCGCAGCCGACACCTCCTTCCGGACGCTGCACGCCGGCGACGCCTTCATCGCGCTGGGAGGCGGACCGACGGTGCTCGCGACGCGCAGCGACGCCGTGGTGGTGGTCGCGGACGTCGCGCTCGGCTGGCCCGCGGCGGCCCGCCCGCTGCCCCCCTTCGCCTGGGTGAGCGGCTTCGCCCAGCTGGAGCCCGCGGCCGCGGCGCTCGCCGCGCACCTCGGTCCCGCGGTGGGCGCAGCCCCCGGCGCTGTCGCCACCGCGGAGGCGGCCGTCTGCTCGCGCCCCGGTGACAGCGCCATCTGCCGGACGATGGTGGCCACCGTGGTGCTGTCGCTGCTGCGCGCCTGGTCGCAGGTGGGGTGCGCCCCCGACGGCTGGCCCCGCTCGGACGCGGACGACCCCCACCTGCGCCGCGCCGCCGCGGCGGTGATGGCAGACCCTGCGCGCGACTGGAGCGTGGCGCAGCTGGCCGCGGTGGCCGCGATGTCGCGCAGCGCCTTCGCCGAGAAGTTCCGCACCGCCTACGGCCGCTCGCCGGTGGCCTTCGTCACCGAGGTGCGCATGCGCCGGGCGGTGGTGCTGCTGGAGGGCGGTGCACCGGTCTCCGCAGCGGCCCGGAGCCTCGGCTACGCCTCGGAGGACGGCTTCAGCCGGGCGTTCCGGCGGCACACCGGCGCACCGCCCTCGCAGTGGCGGGCCCGTCAGCGCGGCGGCGCCGCCTCGGTCGCCGCGTCCTCGCCCGGTGCCGTGCGCGGGACGCGGTCGGAGCTCGCGAACAGCAGCGTCCCCGCGAGCAGCAGGACCAGCGCCACCGCGTAGTCGGCGACCACGCCCACGCGGTCGACGAGCAGGCCCCCGAGGCCGGCCGCCAGCACGATCGCCAGCTGGAAGCCCACCACCACGAGGCTGCCCCCGGCCTCGAGGCGGTCGGGAGCGCGCCGCCCGGCCCAGGCGTTGATGACGATGAGCCACGAGGCGAAGGCGAAGCCCCACAGCACCACGGCGGCGCCGACCACGAGCAGCGCCCCCGGCAGGGCCACCACGGCGGCCACCGACACCGCCACCGCCAGCGGCACCGCGAGGGAGACGACGGCGAAGGCGCGGTCGACCAGCACCCCGACCACGAGGTTGCCCACGAGTCCGCCGACGCCGAAGAGGGCGAGCAGCAGCACCACGGTGTCCGCGCCGGCGCCCGGGACGCGCTCCAGGGCCAGCCGCACGTAGGTGTAGGCGGCGAAGTGGCCGAGCACCACGAGCACGTGCCCGGTGAGCGCCAGCGAGACGCCGGGCCGGCGCAGGGTGTCGACCAGCAGGGCCACGCCCGACGTCGGCGCCGCGGGCACGCGGGGCAGCAGCAGCCGCAGCGGCACCGCGAGCAGCAGCGAGGCAGCGCCCACCACCGCGAACGTCACGCGCCAGTCGGTCGCCTCGCTGAGCACCACCCCGAGCGGCACCCCGGCCACCGTGGCCAGGGACATGCCGGCGCTGGTGAACATCACCGCCCGTCCCAGCCGCTCCGGGCCGGCGACGCGCGCCGCCACCGTGATGGACATCGCCCAGAAGCAGCTGATCGCAGCGCCGAGCAGCAGCCGGGCCAGGAGCACCAGCGCCAGGTCCGGGGCCAGTGCCGCGAGGACGCTGGACACGCCGGCAGCCAGAGCGACACCCACCAGCAGGGTGCGGCGGTCGAGCCGGGGGAAGAGCACTCCCACGAAGGGCGCTACGAGGAGCCCCACGAAGGCCGTGACCGTGACGGTCTGCCCGGCGGCCCCGGGGCTGACGCCAAGCCCGACGGCCATCTCGGTGAGCATCCCGTTCGGGAGGAACTCGGCGGTGACCAGCAGGAAGCTGGTGAGCATGAGGACCACGAGCGCGAGCAGCACCCTCGCCGTCGTCCTCGTCTCCGGCGGTGGTGCGGTGTCACGGCGGAGGACGGGGCGCAGGGTGCCGTCGGGCGTCGCGGTGAGGCAGGCGGTGTCGTCCACACCTCGATCGTGGATCCGGGCGGTCGCGGCGGTCCGACGGAGCGTCCGCGGCTCCCGACCGCCCGTCCGGACCCTCAGTAGCCGAGCACCTGCGCGCGCCGGCGCACGGGCGCGATGCGGTTGCTCCGCAGCGCCTCCACGGGGGCGCACCCGAGCGCCTCGTCGGGCGTGAACAGCCAGCGCAGCGCCTCGGCGTCGGAGAAGCCGGCGTCGAAGAGCACCGTCAGCGTGCCCGGCAGGCTGACCATCGGCTCCGGCTCCACCAGCAGCGTCGGCACCTGCAGCACCTTCGGGCTGCCGCGGCGCACGCCGAGGAGCAGCCGCTCGTCGAGCATGCGGCGCACCTTCGGCACGTCGCTGTCGAGCCGCTCGACGATGTCGGGCACCGTCAGCCACCCGTCGTCGGGCACCAGCGAGGACAGCAGCTCCAGCTCTTCGGACACGTCAGCCACGGCCCAGAGCCTGCCACCGCCTGAGGTGTTGCTGAAGTGGGCCTCCTGCGCGAGGACCCGACCGTAGACTCGCCGGTGTGACGACCGCGGTGAAGGACCCCCTCGTCGGGCGCCTCATCGACGGCCGCTACCTCGTCCACGACCGCATCGCCAGCGGCGGCATGGCCACGGTGTACCTGGCCACGGACACGCGCCTGGAGCGCCCGGTGGCGCTCAAGGTGATGCACACGCACCTGGCCGCGGACGCCTCGTTCGTGGCCCGCTTCACGCGGGAGGCCAGGTCAGCGGCCCGCCTGAGCCACCCCGGCGTCGTGTCCGTCTACGACCAGGGCGCCAGCGACAGCACGGTGTACCTGGCGATGGAGTACATCCCCGGTCGCACCCTGCGCGACCTGGTGGCCGCCTCCGCCCCGCTGACCCTCGGGGACTCCCTCGACCTCATCGAGGAGGTGCTCGACGGCCTCGCCGCCGCGCACGCCGCCGGGCTGGTCCACCGGGACGTCAAGCCCGAGAACGTGCTGGTGGGGGACGACGGGCGCCTGCGCGTGGCCGACTTCGGCCTGGCCCGCGCCGCCACCACCGCCACGGGCGGCGCCACGAGCACCCTCATCGGCACGGTCGGCTACCTCGCGCCGGAGCTCGTGCTCGACGGCGCCTCCGACGAGCGCGCCGACGTCTACGCCGCCGGCGTGGTCCTCTACGAGCTGCTCACCGGCCGCGCGCCCTTCGCCGGCGGGGCGCCCGCGCAGGTCGCGTTCCGCCACGTCAGCCAGGACGTGCCGCTGGTCTCCGACGTCCGCCCCGGCCTGCCGCCGGGCGTGGACGAGCTGGTGGCCGGCGCCACCCACCGCGAGCCCGACCACCGCTTCCGCGACGCCGGCGTCATGCTCGAGCAGGTCCGCGACCTGCGCGACTCCCTGCCCGACACGGTGCTCGACGCTCCGCCCGCGCTGGTCCCGCAGTCCCCGGCGGTCGCCGCCGCGGTGGGCGGCACCCGGGTGCAGAGCCGCGACCACGTGGTGGCGCTGCCGGTGGGCGAGCTGCGCGACGCCGCGTCCGGCACCCCCACCCGCGCTGAGACCCGCGCCCACACCCGTGCCGAGACCCGAGCGGAGCTGCGGGAGCAGGAGCGCGGTGCCACCCGGGCGCTCCCCCGGCCCTCGCCCGCCGGTTCGGGGCCGCTGGGCCTGCCCGCCGACGACGACGAGCGCAGCGCCGCCACCGGTGGCCGCCGCAGCCGGCGCAAGCTCCTGCTGGTGCTCGTGGCGGCCCTGGCGGCGGTGCTCCTCGCCGGGGGCGGGGCCGCCGTGTGGGCGTACACGGCGGGCCCGCTGAGCAAGCTCGCGGTGCCCGGCGTGGTGCCCGGCACGCTCGACTCGGCGGAGCAGACCCTGCGCGCCCGTGAGCTGGTGCCGACCGTCGACTACCAGTACGACGACGACGTCGCCGCCGGCCGCGTCATCTCCACCGACCCGGCCGCCGGTGCCCGCGTGGACAAGGGCTCCACGGTCACGCTGCACGTCTCGCGGGGCGCGCAGCTGCGCGCGGTGCCCTCGCTGACCGGTCTCGACCAGGACGCCGCCAGCAAGGCGCTCCAGGACGCGGGGCTCGCGGTCGGGACGGTGGACCAGGACTGGTCCGAGACGGTGCCGGAGGGTCTGGTCATCCGGCAGCAGTGGGGTCCCAACCCGCCGCTCAAGGCGGGCACCGAGGTCGGGTTCACCACGTCCAAGGGCCGTGAGCCGATCACCGCTCCCACTGACCTCACGGGCAAGTCCCTGGCAGACGCCACCAAGGAGATCACCGACGCCGGCCTGAAGGTCGGGAAGACCGACCGGCAGAACGACGACACCGTTCCCAAGGACTCGGTCATCTCCGCCGCCGCGGACCCCTCCGGCGGTGACCTGCACCGGGGCGACGCGGTGGACCTCGTGGTCTCCGACGGCCCGTCCCAGGTGCAGCTGCAGGACATGACAGGCAAGTCCCTCGACGAGGCGAAGGGCCTGCTGTCCGCGCAGGACCTGCAGCTCAACGTCATCCAGTTCTTCGGCACCCGCGTCGTCAAGCAGGACCCGGCCCCCGGCACCCTCCTCGCGCCAGGCTCCACGGTCACGCTCTACACCGCCCCCTGACCGCCGCCACCGTCCGCGGCCGTGGCCGTGGCCGTGCCCGTGGACGCCCCGAGACCCCGCGACGGGATGACGACCAGGCCCCCCGACCAGCGACGATCAAGCACCTCCGCGCCACCTTCGTGGACGTGGCGCGCACGCGCATGATCGTCGCGGGGGGATGCAGCCGAGCGGTCCCCGCGCTCCCCGGTGGTGCCGGGCGGCGGTCGGTCAGCGGCTGAGCAGCTCCGCCAGGACGGAGGCGGCGAGGTCGGTGCCCTCGTCGTCGACGTCGAGGTGGGTCACCAGGCGCGCGGTCCGCGGGCCGAGCGCCGAGAGGGCGACCCCGCGCTCGGCGGCGGCCAGCACGAGGGCGCGGGCGTCGTCGACGTCGAGCACCACGATGTTGGTGTCCACGGCGTCCGGGTCGGTGCAGCCGGGGCGCGCCGCCGCTGCGGCCCGCGCGAGGCGGCGGGCGCGGGCGTGGTCGTCGGCGAGGCGCTCGACGTGGTGGTCGAGGGCGTGCAGCCCCGCGGCGGCCAGCAGACCGGTCTGGCGCATGCCGGCGCCCGTGCGCTTGCGCCAGGTGCGGGCCCTGGCGATGTTCTCCGCGGAGCTCACCAGCACGGACCCGACGGGCGCCCCGAGGCCCTTGGACAGGCACACCGACGCGGTGGCCACCATCCCGCCGACCTCCCGGACCACGCCCTGCCAGCCGCCTGCGTGCTCTCCGCCGAGGGCGACGGCGGCGTTCCACAGCCGTGCCCCGTCGAGGTGGAGCGCCACCCCGGCCGCCGAGGTCTGCTCGTGCAGCCGGTGCAGCGCCGCCAGGGGCTGCACCGTGCCGCCGCCGAAGTTGTGGGTGTCCTCCACGGCCACGGCCGCGGTGGACACCAGGTGCGGGCCGGCGTCCGGCGTCATCATCGCGGTCACGCGGCCGACGGCGTCGTCGTCGAGGAGGCCCCGGGGGGCGTCCCAGGTGCGCGTGGTGACCCCGGAGGTGACGGCGTGGGCGCCCAGCTCGGCGCGCACCACGTGGGCGCGGGCGTCGCAGAGCAGCTCCTCGCCGGGCTCCACGAGCAGCCGCACGCCGAGCACGTTGGCGAGCGAGCCGGACGGGGTGAACAGGCCCGCCTCGTGGCCCAGCAGCTCCGCCACCCGCGCCTCGAGGGCGTTGGTGGTGGGGTCCTCGGCGTAGACGTCGTCGCCGACCTCGGCCTCGGCCACCGCCCGCCGCATGGCGGCGGTGGGCCGGGTCAGCGTGTCGGAGCGCAGGTCCACCCGGACGGGGGGCCGCTCGAGCGGAGCTGCCGCCCCGTACCCGCTGGCCTCAGCAGCAGACGCCATCAGGCGGAGCGCTCCTGCAGCATCTCCGCCACGAGGAACGCCATCTCGAGGGACTGCTGGTGGTTCAGGCGCGGGTCGCACAGCGACTCGTACGCCGTGGACAGGTCGGCGTCGGCGATCTCCTGGTGGCCGCCGAGCACCTCGGTGACGTCACCGCCGGTGAGCTCCACGTGCAGGCCGCCGGGGATGGTGCCCAGGGAGTTGTGCACCTCGAAGAAGCCGCGGACCTCGTCGATGACGTCGTCGAAGCGCCGCGTCTTGTAGCCGGACGGGCTGGTGATGGTGTTGCCGTGCATCGGGTCGCACGTCCACACCACCTGCGCGCCGGAGTCCGCCACGGCCTCGACCACGGCGGGCATCTTGTCGCGGATCTTCTCCGCTCCCATGCGCGTGATGAAGGTCAGGCGGCCCGGGCGGCGCTGCGGGTCGAGCTTGTCCACCAGGCCGAGCACCTCGTCCTTGGTGGTGGTGGGGCCCAGCTTCACGCCGATGGGGTTGCGCACGCGGGAGAGCAGGTCCACGTGGGCGCCGTCGAGCTGGCGGGTGCGCTCACCGATCCACAGGTAGTGGGCCGAGACGTCGTAGAGCTTGCCGGTGCGCGAGTCGGTGCGGGTGAGGGCGCGCTCGTAGGGCAGCAGCAGCGCCTCGTGGCTGGAGTAGAACTCCACGCGGCCCAGCAGCTCGTCGCTGTAGGCGCCGCAGGCCTCCATGAAGGAGATGGCGCGCTCGATGTCGCGGGCGGTCGCCTCGTAGCGGGCGTTGGCGGCGTTGCGGGCGAAGCCCTTGTTCCAGGTGTGCACCTGGCGCAGGTCCGCCTCGCCGCCGGTGGTGAAGGCGCGGACCAGGTTCAGCGTGGACGCGGAGTGGTGGTAGGCCTTGAGCAGCCGGTTCGCATCGTTGCGGCGCGCCTCGGGGGTGAACGCGAAGTCGTTGACGGCGTCACCGCGGTAGGCGGGCAGCGTCACGCCGTCGCGGGTCTCGAAGTCGCTGCTGCGGGGCTTGGCGAACTGGCCGGCCAGGCGACCGATCTTCACCACCGGGGTGCTGGCGGCGTAGGTGAGCACCACCGCCATCTGCAGGATGGTGCGCATCCGCTTGCGGATGGACTCGGCCGTGGCGTCTGCGAACGTCTCGGCGCAGTCACCGCCCTGCAGCACGAAGGCGCGGCCCGTGGCCGCGGCGGCCAAGCGCTCGGTGAGGGCGTCGCACTCGCCGGCGAACACCAGCGGCGGCAGCCCCGACAGCTCGGCCACCACGCCGGCCAGCTCGGCCTCGTCCCACTCGGGCTGCTGCATGGCGGGCAGCTCCGAGGGCAGGTCGGCCACGGCGCCGTTGGGCGCGGCGGGGGCGTCGAGGGCGGAGCGGTAGGCCACGCCGGCCGTGGACCCCTTCACGGGGCCCGTGGAGGCGGGCGGGACGGCGCCGGGCTGCGTCGTGGTGCTCACAACAGGTCAGGGTACGGGCGCGGGCACAGCGGTTTCTCCGATGCCCGCCGCCGTCATCCGCCCGGACGGCGGACGGGCCGCTCCCACCACCTGGTCGGCGGCAGGAGCGGCCCGTCGTGAGCTGCCCGGGTGGGCTGGTGGTGTCAGCCGGAGACGTGCTTCAGCTCGTCGATGCGGGCCGTGCTCACGGTCTTCAGCTCGCCGGTGGCCTCGGCCAGCGGCACCTGGACGACCTCGGTGCCGCGCAGCGCGGCCATGGTGCCGAAGTTCCCCTCGGCGATCGCGGTGACGGCCGACAGGCCCGAGCGGGTGCCGAGGATGCGGTCGTACGCGGTGGGGGTGCCGCCGCGCAGCAGGTGGCCGAGCACCGTGACGCGGGTGGCCAGGTCGGGCAGCTTCTCGTTGAGGATGCGCTCGAGCGCCTCACCGGCGCCCTTGAGCTGCACGTGGCCGAACGCGTCCAGCTCGGCGCCGGTGTGCGTGACGTCGCCGCCGGCGGCGATGGCGCCCTCGGAGATGACGACCAGGGGGGCCTCGCCGCGCTCGGCGACCCTGGCGATGGTCGCGGCGACCTCGTCGGCGTCGTACTCCTGCTCGGGCAGCAGCGTGACGTGGGCCGAGGCGGCCATGCCGGTGTGCAGGGCGATCCACCCCGCGTGGCGGCCCATGACCTCGACGATCATGGCGCGGTGGTGGCTGGCGCCGGTGGTGGCCAGGCGGTCGCACGCGTCCACGGCGATCTGCACGGCGGTGTCGAAGCCGAACGTGTAGTCGGTGGCCGACAGGTCGTTGTCGATGGTCTTGGGGGCACCGACCACCTTGATGCCCTGGCTGTGCAGGTGCGTGGCCACGCCGAGGGTGTCCTCGCCGCCGATCGCCAGCAGGGCGTCGACCTCGAGGCGGGCCATGGTGGCGCGGATCGCGTCGACCCCGCCCTCCATCTTGACCGGGTTGGTGCGGGACGAGCCGAGGATCGTGCCGCCGACGGGGAGGATGTGCTCCACCACGGAGCGGTCGAGCGGCGTGGTGAGCCCCTCGATCGGGCCCTTCCAGCCGTCGCGGAAGCCCACGAACTCGAACCCGTACGTGTCCGTGCCCTTCAGCACGGCGGCACGGATGACGGCGTTGAGGCCGGGGCAGTCGCCGCCCCCGGTGAGAACTCCGATGCGCATGGTCGCCCACCCTAGCGAGGGCGGCCGGTGTCCCCCGCCGTCGTCGTCCTGCCGGTGCAGCGCGGCACGACGACGACGGCGGCCCGCCGCGGGAAACCCCCGTGACCGCGCACGAGCGGGCGCGCGAGGATGGGGCGCCAGCACCCGACGCCCACCAGGAGGACGACGTGCCTGAGCCCACCGACAGCGCCGCCGAGCAGACCCCCGACGCCGCAGCGCCCGAGGAGACGCCGGCCGAGGCGCAGAAGCGCCGGTTCAAGGAGGCCCTGGAGCGCAAGCAGGGCGTGAAACACCCGCACGACGAGGTCGCCGGCGGCAAGAACCTCCACGGCCGCGGCGGCGCCACGGCCCGCCAGGAGTTCCGCCGCAAGTCCGGCTGACCCCTCCCACCGTGATCATGGGCTTCCGGAGCACTTTCCAGCCGTGATCATGGACTTCCGGAGCCGCGCCGGCGAGGCTGTCGAGCAGACCCGCCAGCGCGGCTCGCGCGCAGACGCACGCTGCTGGTCCCGGACCCACGTGGGACCCGTCGCCACCGGTCGCCGGAGGTGCCCTGCGTGAGCGGCGTCCCCCACCCTCGGTCAGCAGCCACCGGGTCGGCTGGTCGCACGGACGGCGCTCTCGGGCGCGTCGCGCTACGGCGTCGAGCAGGGCCTCGGGCACCGGGCCGCGACGGCGCCGCCGCCGGCGCTGATCGCGCGGATGACGGCGCGCAGCTCAGCGGTGCCGCGGTCCGGGGCCGCCCTCATCCGGCCGAGCCCGGCGCGGGAGGGCAGGCGGCACGCTCGACGCCGAGCTCCACTCGCTGGTCGCGCTCAGCGCTGCGCGGGTCCTCGGCGTGCACCTCTTCCGCACCAGCTGCCGCAGCCGTGACGACCTCGGCGCCGATGAGCAGGTCGGCCCGCCGAGGCCTCTGGGTCGCTCGGCGGCGGACATCTGCTTCTCCTCGCGTCCGCGATGCAGCCGTCTGCTCGACTCGAAGATCGCTGTCGACTCCTGGGCCCGGGACACAGCCACCGGCGCGTCGTCTGCCAGGACGGGAGTGCCTGGAACGGTCATCCGTGGGTGAGATCTGTCAGAGCTGTGGGGGACAGCGGATCTCTGGTGAAGGCGTCCAGGGCCAGGGTGAGCTGCGCTGCGACAGCCCCGGGGTCTGCCCGGGGCTGCTGATGAGGCACCGTCAGGTCCACCATCAGGCTCGAGAGCAGGGTGAGCAGTGCATCGAGGTTGGTTCTGACGGTGCCCAGCACCGCGGCATCGCTCAGAGCTTCGGACGCCGCTGGTGCGTGACCGCGGTCCAGCAAGCGCAGTCCGCTGACCAAGACCGAGGCGGCGTGGGCCTTCGTCAGGCGATCAGACACGTCGTCGACGCCGTTCGCAGCGCCGGTGAGGTCCCTGCCCGCTTGGGCGAGCAGTCGCTCGAAGCGGTGCAGTCGCTCGAAGTTCTCCAGCAGGATCTGTTCGACGATGCGCCCGTAATCGGGTGGGTAGATGAATTCGACGTCGTTCATGGTGCACCTGTTCCATCCGCCGGACGGCGAGCTCCAGTCCCACGGCCAGTGGTTCGGGCCGGGTGATGGGCGAGTGGTCAGACGGTGAAGCGGCCGGTGAGCTCCTGGAGCTTGGCCGCCGAGGCGGCCAGGGCGCTGGCGGTGGCGGCGGTGTGCCCAGCTCCTTCGCGGTTGGCGTCGGTGCCGGCGGCGATGTCGGAGACGTTCGCGGAGATCTGCGCGGACCCGGTGGAGATCTCCGTGACGTTGCGGACCATCTCCGACGTGGTCGCCGACTGCTCCTCCACCGCCGCGGCGATGGTCGACTGCACCTCATCGATGCGACCGATGACGTCCCCGATCTCGGTGACGGCGGCCGCGGCCGCTGCGGCGTCGCTCTGGGTGGCGTTGACCTTGCCGACGATCTCCTCGGTGGCCTGAGCGGTCTGGCGGGCCAGCTCCTTGACCTCCCCGGCCACCACCGCGAAGCCCTTGCCGAGCTCTCCGGCGCGGGCGGCCTCGATGGTGGCGTTCAGGGCCAGCAGGTTGGTCTGCTCGGCGATGGTGGTGATGAGCTTGACGACGTCGCCGATCTCCTTGCTGGAGACCCCGAGGCGCTCGATGGCGCCGCCGGCCGAGCCGGCGGCGGTGACGGCGTTGGAGGCCATGGCGGAGGCGTCGGCGGTGGCGGTGGCGATCTGGGCGATGGCGGCGGTCATCTCCTCCCCGGCGGCGGCGACGGTGGAGATGGAGGCGGTGACCTGCTCGGAGGCTGCTGAGACGACCTGGGTCTGGGTGGCGGCCTCCTCGGCGCCGGCCGAGATCTGGGCGGCCACGCTGGACAGGGAGGCCGAGGACGCGGCCAGGGAGCGGGCTTCGGCGGCGATGTCGCGCATGGCGGTGCCGAGGGTGGCCACGGTGGTGTCCACGGCGTCGGCGAGCTGGCCGACCTCGTCCTTGGTGGTCAGGCCGACGCGGCGGTCCAGGCCCCCGGCAGCGACCTCGCGCATCACGGTGACCACCTTGGACAGGGGCCGGGTCACCGACCGGGCCACCACCAGGGCGATCGCCACGGCCAGAGCGATGGCCACCACGGTGCACCCCAGGAGCAGGACGACGGCATCGTGGTAGGACGACTGCCCCTGGACAGCCATCGTCGTCGCGGCGTCAGCCTCGGTCTTGTTGATGGTGCTCAGCGCCTCCAGAGCCTTCTTGGCAGCTGGGTTGGCGGTCTTGGCGCGCAGGTCGACGAAGCCCTTCAGATCGTTGGCCCTGGCCAGCGGGATGAGCTGGTCGACAGCGCTGCGCCACTGCGCCAGGGCGGAGGTGTACGCCTCCTGCTGGGCCGGCGTGGTGGCCGGTTCGGTGGCCAGGTACGCCGTCCACTGCGCGTCCAGGGCCTGCTGATCGGCGTCGAGGGCCTTCAAGGCTGCGTCAGTCCCGGCGCTGTCGGGAGTCAGGGCGGCGTTGGCCAGGTCGAACCGAGCCTGCACGAAGGCGGTCATCGTCCTGCCTGAGGTCTCCACCGAACCCATCCCACTGGTGGCCAGCAGGTGCAGGTTCGCCTGCGACCCACCCAGCCGCAGGATGCCCACCCCGGAGACGGCGAGCAGGAGCAGGCAGACGACGGCGAAGCCCAGGCTCAGCTTGCCGGCGATGCGCAGGTCGTTGAAGCGGCGGATCATGGCGTCTCCTGATGTGTGCAGGGGGGAACGAGCGCACGTCCGTCGTGGCTCGGTGGCCCATCGCTGTGACATCGTGTGCCGCCCCCCAGGTCTGCAGGGGTCTTTGGTCCCGTGGCGATGGGCCCGAGGGCTCACGCGGTCGGGGACGCGCCGTTGCGGGCGGCCGTAGGAGCGGGAAGGCTCGGTGGCCGAGCAGCCCACACCTCCACGAGGTGGTGCGCCGCGGCGTGGCCGTGCTGGACGTGCGCCTGCCCGACGGGGACGGCGTGGCCGTGTGCCGCGAGCTGCGATCGCGGATGCCGGACCTGTGCGTCCCTGTGATCACCAGCAACAGCGACGACGAGGCCCTGGGTGAGCCCGGCGGGCCGCTGGCGGAGCTGTCCGAGCGCGAGCGGGAGGTGCCGGAGCTCACCACCGCGAGCCATCAGCACCCGACGACCGCCACCGCCGACCCGCGGGGTGTCAGTCCAGCTCCACCAGCGCGAGGAGACGGCTGACCTGGTGGGCGAAGGCGATCAGGATGCGCTCGTCGGCATCGCTGAAGGGCGCGTCTCGCGCGAAGCGGATCAACGCCACACCCCCGAGCAGGACCCCGTCCTCCGCTCTCACCGGCGCCCCCATGATCGCGCGCAGCGGGTAGCGAGCCAGCAAGACTGCCTGCGCCGCCGACGCCTGCTCCGGCAGGGATCCCGCGGGCATGTGGTAGCGGACCACCCGACCTCCGACGACGGGTCGCCACATGCCGCTGTCCTCCACCGACCCCGGAGCGCTGACCACGCGCCCGGTCGCCTCACGCACCTCGGGGTCTGGGTGGTACCAGGCCACGGTCAGGAGCGTGCGACCGTCCTGGGTGAGGCGGCGCAGCGACACCGCCTCCGACGTCGCCAAGGACAAGCGCTCGACGAGCTCCTGGAGCAGGTGACGCAGACGCTCTTGGACGATCCTGTCGACCTGGCCGAGCAACCACTCCTGCGCCGCTGCATCTGTCACGGTCGCGCATCCCCTCACTGCAGGACTGCCACGTCCAAGCCCCGGTCTCGGACCTGGATCGGGTGGTTCCCACCGGCACCAGCCCACCCGCTGAGTCCTTCGGCGCGCCCGCAGGTCGACCTGAGGAGGTTGCCAGGCGTCGTCGCCTGCGACATCGCTGGCCAGCACGTCGTGGGACGCCAGCACCGAGCCACAGCAGCCGACCACGGCCGGCACGGCAGCACGTGGAACTCCATGGTCCTGCAGCGGGTCGAGCCTTGAGCGGTCAACACGCCGCCACCTGTCGATCCAGCGGACAGGACGGGCCCCCGACCTCCCCCTCCCGGCGGCGATGTGCGAGCCGCGGTGGCTGCGAACGGGCGAGACTGGGCGGGTGCAGGTCGAGCGCGCGGACGGGCAGGACGACGACGCCCAGCCCCGCCTCCCCCGCCGCGGCCTGCTGGTCCTCATCTGCGTGGGTGCCGCCACGCTGGTGGGCGCGCTCGTGGCCGAGGCCGTCTCGAGCGCGCAGAGCGCCGGCGGCTCCCCCGCGCCCTACGGGGTCGTGGGGTGCCAGGCGCCGGCGGGCGCCGCTCCGGTGGACGTCGCGGTGAGCGCCCGCGCGCTGAGCGCCGACGGCGCTCCCACCGCGACCCTGGGCGGGGTCACGGGCGGGCTGCAGGTGGGCGCGAGCGTGCGCGACCTCTCCGGGTACGCCGCGCGGGCGGTGCGGCCGTGCGAGGTGGTGCAGGTGACGGTCTACCTCCAGGACGCCGCGGACGGTGCGGTCGCGGGGTCGCTGCGGCAGGCGGCCGCGCCGCTGGAGGTCGACGGCGGGGACGGGCGCGGGCGCGTGGTCGCCCTGGACTGGCGCAGCTGGGAGGCCTCGCTGCCCGAGGGCGCGCGCGGCGGCGACCTGCAGGAGCAGGCGAGCTGGCTGGTGACCCTCGTCGACCCGCAGCCCGGCACGTACCGGCTCACCGGGCGCGTGAGCAGCCGGGAGGCGGTCGGGCGGCCGTCGTCGTCGGGTGACGTCGAGGTGCTCCTCGACGTCACCCCGCACAGCGGGTAGTGGCGCGCAGCAGCGTGATCGTCGCGAGGAGGGGGGCGGGGGCTGGTGGCGACAGTGGACGTGAGCGCCGCGTCCTCCCCGCCGCTCAGCGGGGCGGGCGCTGCAGCAGGGGGCGCAGCAGCACCAGCGCCAGGACCAGCAGCACCACGGCCCCGACCGCCCCCAGCACCGGCACGGGCGCACCGCCCAGACCCCCGCGGGGCCCGGGCACGGCCGCGAGCAGCGCCACCGCCACCGCCTGCGCCCCGACCTGCACCACCGCGTACCGCCGCAGCGGCCGGGCCAGCACCGCCAGCTGCACCCGCGCCCGCCACGGCAACGCCCTGACCAGCGCGGTCAGCACGTGCAGCAGGTGCACGCCGGCCAGCAGCACGAAGAACCCCGGTCGCACGGGCACCAGCGGACGCAGCACCTGCGCGCCCGCCACCACCAGCACGAGCACCACCACGGCCACGGGCGCCGGCCACACGGCCACCAGCACCCCGACGAGCACCGCCACGGGCGCCACGCCCGCCCCCGGGAGCGCCGCCAGCACCAGCACCGCCGCCACCACCCCCGCGGCGGCGCGCAGCGACAGCACCGGCAGCGCCGGCCCCACGTCCGGCCACGAGGGCGCCGCGGTGGCCGGCCCCCGCCGCGGGAGCCGCAGCGCCGCGAGCCGCTCCCCCAGCCTCCCCGGCATCTTCACCGGGGCCGCCGGCGCGACAGGGCCCGCAGCTGCGCCCGCCGTCCCGACGCGCCACCGGCGCCCGCCCAAGCGACCACCTCGACGCCCACCGCGCGCAGGTCCTCCAGGCGGTCCTCGCGCTCCATCGCCACCACCTGGTGGGCCAGCCGCTGTGCCGAGGTGCTGCCGCCCAGCCGGGGCGCCGGCAGCACGTCGACCGCCACCACGCGGTGCCCGCGGCTGCGCCACGTCCTCGCGGCCGCCCCGCCCGCGACGTCGTCGAGGAAGGTGGACAGCACGTACACCAGCGCCGACGGCGGCACGGGCGGCAGCCGCCGCACCCCCGCCAGCACCCCGGTGGCGCGGGTGGTGGCCACCGCGGCGAGCACCCGCCGCAGGTGCCGGTCGCCGGAGCCGACCGCGGTGGAGCGCCCGGCGGCCAGCAGGTCGCAGAACGCCACCCGGTCGCCGCGTCGCACGGTGCCCGCGGCGATGGCGCTGGCCGCCTGCCGCGCCAGGTGCAGCGAGCTGACCCCGCGCCGGTCGGCGCGGTTGGCGCCCCACTGCGCGACCACCTCCCCCACGTCGTCCCGGCTGTCGACGACGACGACGGCCACCGCGTCCGAGGTCGCGAGGCTGCGCCGCACGTACAGGTCGGTGATCTCCCCGGCGGTCCGCGAGCGCCGGGCCGTGGCGCGCCAGTCGATGCGCCGCAGCCGGTCGCCGGGGGTGAAGGGGCCGATGTCGCGGAAGTCGCCGCCCTGTCCGGGGCGGGAGGAGTCGTGCACGCCGCTCAGCCCGCGCAGGCCCGGGGGCAGCGGGAGGTCGGCGGCGGGGGCGAACGCGGGCGCGAGCACGCGCTCGGCGCCCGCGGGGCCGAGCGGCCCGGCCACCGCCGCGCCGTCGGGCGCCACGAGCGCCAGCGAGGCGCGCACCACCTCCTGCGGGCCCGAGACGCCGAGCAGGCGCACGCGGCCCCGCAGCTCGCGGGTGGACGGCGAGACGGCGAGCAGCCGCGAGCGCCCGCCCACCACGGTGAGGTGCACGAGGGAGGCCTCGACGCCCGGTGGCGCCTGGAGGGTCACTCGGTAGTCGACGCGGTGGTCGACGTGGTGCCCGTCCGGCACCGCCGCCTCCCCCGCCGTCGTCGTCGCCGTCGTCCCGGGGGCCGCGTCCACCGCCGCACCGGCCTCCCCGGCCGGCAGCCGCTGCCACCCGAGTGCCGCGGCCACGAGCAGCGGCGCTCCGAGCAGGGCGACGTCGGGGCGGCCCAGCAGCAGCCCGGCGGCGGCGAGCACCACGCCCAGGCCCACCGCGACGGCGGGGGACGCCGTCCAGCGCCACCGGGGCTGGTGCGTCACGGTCGGGCGTCCGCGGCCCCGGCCGTGGCGGGCCCGGGGGTGGTGGCGACCACGCCGCGGACCACCTCGGCGGTGTCGATGCCCGCGGCCCAGGCGTCGGTGGTGAGCACGAGGCGGTGGGCCAGGACGGGGACGGCGGCGCGCTTGACGTCCTCCGGCTGCACGAACGCCCGCCCGGCCAGCACCGCAAGCGCCCGCGACACCAGCAGCAGCGCCTGCGAGCCGCGGGGGCTGGCGCCCACCTGCACCGAGGGGTGGTTGCGGGTGGCCACGGCCAGGTCCACGCAGTAGCCGGCGACGTCGGGGTCCACGTGCACGGCCTCCACGGCGGCCTGCAGGGCGAGCACCCGCTCGCCGTCGACCACCGGCTCCACGTGCGCGGCCTCCTGGCGGCGCTCCACGCGGTTGAGCAGGATGCGCTGCTCCTGCGCGCGGTCGGGGTAGCCGACGGCCAGGCGGACCATGAACCGGTCCAGCTGGGCCTCGGGCAGGGCGTAGGTGCCCTCGTGCTCGACGGGGTTGGACGTGGCGACCACCCGGAACGGCTGCGGCAGGGGGTAGCTGCGGCCCTCCACGGTGACCTGCCCCTCGGCCATCGCCTCCAGCAGCGCCGACTGCGTCTTGGGCGGGGTGCGGTTGACCTCGTCGGCCAGCAGCAGGCTGGTGAAGACCGGCCCGGGCTGGAACTCGAAGCCGCGGGCCGCGGGGTCGTAGACGAACGAGCCGGTGATGTCGGCGGGCAGCAGGTCGGGGGTGCACTGCAGGCGCCGGAACTCCAGGCCCAGCGCGCCGGCCAGGCTGCGCGCGGCGAGGGTCTTGCCCAGGCCGGGCACGTCCTCGAAGAGCACGTGCCCCCCGGCGAGCAGCGCGGCCAGGGCCAGCTCGAGGGCGTCGTCCATGCCCACCACCACGCGCCCGACCCGGTCCAGCACCTCCCGCGACAGCGCCGCGACGTCGGCCACCTCCAGCTGCTGCTCGCTCACGCGCGGCCTCCCCCTCGAGGTGTCGGTCCCAGGTCTTCCAGCCGCGCCAGGCAGTGGGCCACGGCCCGCGTCCCGGGCGTCGGGGAGGAGCGGGAGAGCAGCACGCGCACCGCGGCGGCCCCCAGCAGCTCCTCGGCGGCCGGCCGGTGGGCGGGGTCGTCCAGGTCCACGCCGCGCCGGCGCAGCCGCGCCCGTCCCAGCGCCTGCACCCGCACCAGGCCCGCCTGGCCCATGCCGCCCTGGCGGGCGGTGAACGCCACGCTGAGGCCCACCAGGTCGCTGCGCGAGCCCGGCTCGGAGGCCGGCGGCGCCTGCGGCCAGCGGTGCTCGTCCGCGCGCGGCAGCACCACCGCCACCGCGGCAGCGCACAGCAGGGACGCGGAGGTGGTGACCACCTCCGCGGCGTCCCAGCCCGCCACCACCATCGCCACCGCGAGCACGACGACGACGGCGAGGACCACCTGCAGGCGAGTGCGGCGCGGCGGGCGCAGGAGGGGTGCCAGCGGAGCGAGCCACGTCCGCGCGGTCGGCGCCGTCAGCGCGGTCGGTGCGGTCGGCGCTCTCACGTGCCGCTCCAGGAGCGGGCCAGCGCCCGCAGGGCGGCACGGGCGCGCGCGGCGTCGTCGTCCTGCTCGTCCTGCTCGTCCTGCTCCACCGGGCTGCGGGTGCGCGCGCCGGCGCGGACCCCGAAGCGCGCGCGGGCGTACAGCTCGCGCAGCACCTCGACCGCCTCGCGGTCCGCGGGGACCCTGCTCAGCAGGCGGGCGGTGAACTCCGTGGGGGTCTCGGCGGCGGCGCGCGGGACGCCGGCGTCCGCGGCGGCCTCCTCCAGGCCCAGCCAGGCGCGGACCACGGCGTCGTCGAGGTCCCGCGGGGACTCGAGGACCTCCAGCGACCTGGCGATGCCGCGGCGCACCGCGGGCGCGGCGGCCGCAGCGGTGCCGGTGCCGGTCACCTCCTCGAGGGGGTCGAGCGACTCGGGGCGGCTGCGGCGGCGCTGCCACAGCCGGGACACCACCAGGGCGACCAGGCCGGCCACGAGCAGCGCGGCCACCACCACGAGGAGGGGACCCAGCCAGCCGGGCAGGTCCAGGCCGCGGCTGCCGGGCGCGGGGGTCAGCGGGGCCCGGGTCGGGGTGGGGGTGGGTGTCGGCAGGGGCGCCCCGGGCAGCGTCGCCGAGCGGCCGGACGGGGCGGTGAGGCCCTCCGCGGCCGCGGCGAGCACCACCAGGAGCGCCGCGACGGCGCAGCCGGCCACCAGCGGACGGGTCGAGGCGCCGGCGGACAAGGCCTCAGACAAGCACGTCCGCGTGCCCCGGGCCAGACACCCGGTCAGACACCCGCCCCGCTGTCAGGTGCGCTCGTACCAGGTGATCCGGTACCGGGTGCCGTTCTCCGCGGTAGCCCAGCCGCCGCCCTCCGGCTCGCGCCGTGACACCGCCCAGCGCGCCGGGTCGACGGTCGGGGCGAGCGCCAGCTGGTCGCGCTCCTGGTCGGAGCCGGCCTCGACGTCGACGTCGACCTCCGTGACCGCGAGCACGTCGACGGCGTGCTCGGCCAGGGCGAGGGCGTACACCTGCGCCCCGCCGATCACCCACACCTCGCCGTCGGCGCCCTCCCCCGGCTCGGCGGCGGCGCTGACGGCGGCCGCGAGCGTGGTGGCGGTCAGCGCGCCCGGAGCCGACCACGCGGGGTCGCGGGTGAGCACCACGCAGCGCCGGCCCGGCAGCGGCCGCCAGCGCTCCGGCAGGGAGTCCCAGGTGGCGCGTCCCATGACCACGCCGTGGCCGCGCGTGGTGCGGCTGAAGTGGCGCATGTCCTCCGGCACGTCCCACGGGACGGTGCCGTCGGCGCCGATGACGCCGGTGCGGTCCTGCGCCCAGACAGCGCCGACCCTGGTGGGGCTGCCCGGCGCACCGCTCGCCCCGCTCATACGGCGACCGGCGCCTTGATGGACGGGTGGTGGACGTAGCCCACCACCTCGACGTCCTCGTAGGCGTGCTCGAAGAGCGGCGCCGGACGCAGCTGCAGCCGCGGGAACGGGTGCGGGTCTCGGGATAGCTGCTCGCGGACCGGGTCGACGTGGTTGTCGTAGACGTGGCAGTCGCCACCGGTCCAGATGAAGTCACCGACCTCCAGGCCCACCTCGGCAGCGACCATGTGGGTCAGCAGCGCGTAGCTGGCGATGTTGAACGGCACACCGAGGAAGAGGTCAGCGCTGCGCTGGTACAGCTGGCAGGAGAGGCGACCGTCGGCCACGTAGAACTGGAAGAGGGCGTGGCAGGGCGCCAGCGCCATCTTGTCGAGCTCGGCCACGTTCCACGCCGAGACGAGCATGCGGCGCGAGTCGGGGTCGCGCCGGAGCGTCTCGACCACCTGCGCCAGCTGGTCGACCGTCCCGCCGTCGGGGGTGGGCCACGAGCGCCACTGCACGCCGTAGACGGGACCGAGGTCGCCGTCAGGGCCGGCCCACTCGTCCCAGATGGTCACGCCGCGCTCCTGCAGCCACCGGGCGTTGCCGTCTCCGCGCAGGAACCACAGCAGCTCCAGCACCACTGAGCGCAGGTGGACCCGCTTGGTGGTGACCAGCGGGAACCCGGCGGACAGGTCGTAGCGCAGCTGGGCGCCGAACACGCTGCGCGTGCCGGTGCCGGTCCGGTCGCTCTTGGCAGCGCCGTGGGCCATGACGTGCGCGAGGAGGTCCTCGTACTGGCGGTCGGCGGGCGCTGGCTGCTCCGAGGTCACCGCGGAAGGCTAGACCGCGCCGCCGACAGCGCGGTCCGGCGCCGCGTGCAGCATGGGGGGCGTGGACGTCCGACCGACCCGGGTGCTGCTCACGGGCTTCGAGCCCTTCGCCGGCGACGAGGCCAACCCGTCGTGGCCGGCGGCCCAGCGGGCGGCGGAGCTGCTGGCCTCCGACCCGGCAGGACCCGCGCGCCGACTGGAGGCGCACACCCGGTTGCTGCCGGTGGAGTTCGGCCGCAGCGCCGACCTGCTGCGCGCGGCCGTCCGCGAGGTGCGCCCCGCCGTCGTCGTCTGCGCCGGTCTGGCGGGCGGCACCGAGGCGGTGCGGGTGGAGCGGGTGGCGGTCAACCTCGACGACGCCCGCATCCCCGACGGCGCGGGGCGCCAGCCCGTGGACGTCCCCTCCGTGCCCGGCGGGCCCGCGGCCTGGTTCGCCACGCTGCCGGTCAAGGCGGCCGTCCGCGCCGTCGTCGAGGCCGGCGTGCCGGCGCAGCTGTCGGCCAGCGCGGGCGGGTTCGTCTGCAACCACGTCTTCGCCGCCCTGATGCACCACCTCTCGGAGCAGGACGACGACGAGCGCGCCCGCGGCGGCTTCGTCCACCTGCCGTGGGCGAGCGACCTGCCGCACCCGCCGGACGCGCCCACCCTGCCGCTGGAGCAGCTGGCGCGGGCGCTGGCGGCCGTGGTCCGCGCGGCGCTGGAGCACCGGGCCGACCTGCGCGTCCCCGGCGGCGCCCTCCACTGACCCGCCGGACCCGCGCACCCTCCCGCACGTGCCGCGGGAAGCGCGGGGAGTGCGGGAGGGGGACCGCTGCGGTGCAGTCCAGGGTCAGGAACGGGCCCGTCCGGGCCCTGGACTGCACCGCAGAGGCGCAGCGCGACGGGCCCGAGGACCTGAGCCTCAGCGCGCCGCGGTGGCGGCGCTGGTGCCGAGCGCCCGGCGCGACGGCGACGGCGAACCGCCCGTCCGCGCCGGCTCCGCCACCTGCACGGTCTCGGGGAACAGCCGGCCGATGATGTCGCTGACCGTCACCACGCCCGCGGCGCTGGAGCCGTCGGCGCGCACGAGCACCAGCTGGTTGCTCGTGCGGCGCATCGCCGCGAGCGCCGTGCCGAGGCGGGTGTCCGGGTCCATGACCAGCACGTCGCTGGCGCGGTCGGCGACGGGGGCGTCGTCGGGCAGCAGCAGCGTGTCGCGGACGTGCACGACGCGGCGGGGCGCGCCGTCGTCGTCCTCCAGCAGCACGCGCAGGTGACCGGAACCGCGGCTGGCCTCGCGCACCTGCTGCGCCGTGGCGCCGGCGGGCGCGGCGGTGAGCACGGGCCGCTCGGGCAGCAGGTCGGCGAGCACCACCTGCTCCAGGTCGAGCGCGCCGGTGATCCGCACCCGGTGGCTCGCGTCGAGCGCGCCGACGCTGGCGGAGTGCTCCACCAGCTGGCGCAGGTCGTCGGAGGTCGAGCTGTCCTGCTTCTCGTTGACGGGCTCCACGCCGATGCGGCGCAGCAGGGCGTTGGCCATCTCGTTCATGAGCAGCAGCGCCGGCCGGGTCAGGAGCATGAAGGCGCGCATGGGGATCGCGAGCAGCGTCGCGGAGACCTCCGGGTGCGCGATGGCCCACGACTTCGGCGCCATCTCCCCCACCACGAGGTGCAGGAACGTCACCACCACGAGCGCGAGCACGAAGGCCAGCACGTCGGCCACCCAGTAGGGCAGGCCGGTGGCCTCGAGCAGCGGCGTGAGGGCGTAGTGCACCGCGGGCTTGGTGATGGCGCCCAGCGCGAGGGTGCAGGCGGTGATGCCCAGCTGGCAGCCGGCCAGCACCACGGTGAGCTCGTTGGACGACTTCAGCGCGGCGCGGGCGGCGCGGGAGCGCTGCGCGGCGTCCTCCAGGCGGTACGGCTTGGAGGCGAGCATCGCGAACTCGACGGCCACGAAGAAGGCCGACAGCGCGATGATGAGGGCGGTCCAGCCCGAGACCTCGAGCCAGCTCATGCGGGCACCTCCTCGGCGCGCTCGTCGGCGCCGGCGCGGTGGCCGGCGGGTCCCCCGGCCAGCTCGACCCGCACCCGGCTGGGCACGTGCCGCTCCACGGCGAGCACCTCCATGCGCAGCACCCACGGGGCGTCGGGCTCGTCCTGCAGGACGGCGGACGGGTCGGGCGGGAGCTCCACCTCCACCCGGTCACCGACCGCGGGCAGGGTGCCGTGCGCGTGGATGACGAGCCCGGCGAGGGTCTCGACGTCGGAGCGGACGGGGAAGTCGTGCCCGAGCAAGCGCTCGACCTCGTCCAGGGGCTCCTGCCCGGAGACCTCCCAGACGTCGCCGGCGGCCTTCAGGGGGCGCGTCGGGGTCTCGGCGGGGTCGTCGTGCTCGTCCGTCAGCTCACCGACCACCTCCTCGGCGATGTCCTCCACGGACAGCACGCCGGCCAGGCCGCCGTGCTCGTCGATGACGCAGGCCAGCTGCGCGCGCGCCGCGGCCATGGACCGCAGCGCCACCGGCAGCGGGGTGCTGGTGGCCACGAGGTGCGGCGGCCTGGCCAGGTCGGCGGCGGTGCGCACGGAGGGGCCGGCGCCGAGCAGGTCGGTGAGGTGCACGACGCCCACCACGCCCTCGTCGTCGACCACCGGGTAGCGGGAGTGGCCGGTGGCCATGAGCTCGCGCAGCTCGCCGACGCTGGTGCCCGCGCGCACGACGTCGGTGCGGGGCCGCGGGACCATGGCGTGCTCGGCGTCCCGGTCGGGGAACTCCAGGATCCGGTCGAGCAGCACCGACAGCTCCGCGGGCAGGTCACCGCTCTCGCGGGAGGCGCTGACGATGTGGTCGAGGTCGCGCGCGGTGGCGGTGGAGTCGACGTCGTGGACGGGCTCGATGCGCAGCAGGCGCAGCAGCGCGTTGGACGCGGCGTCGAAGACCCGGATGACCCACCCGAACAGCGCCAGGTACACCCGCGTGGAGGAGGCGAGCGCCGTGGAGGTCTGCTCGGGCCGCGCGATGGCGTAGTTCTTGGGGAGCAGCTCTCCCAGCAGCATCTGCACGACCGTGGCGAGCAGCAGGCCCGCGACGGTGCCGATGGCTAGCCCGACGCCCTCCGGGACGCTGGCGACGCCCAGCAGCTGCGACACGGCCCGCCCGATGAGCGGCTCGGCGGTGTAGCCGACCAGCAGCCCCGTGACGGTGATGCCGAGCTGCGCGCCCGAGAGCATGAACGAGGTGCGGCGGGTGATGTCGAGGGCGCGCGTGGCCGCGGCGTCGCCCTTCTCCGCCCGGGCGCGCAACCGCGACCTGTCGACCGACATGAAGCCGAACTCCTGGGCCACGAAGTACGCGGTGCCCGCGGTGATGACGAGCACCACCACGAGCCCGGCGAGCAGGAGCAGGACGGCGGTCACCGCTCACCACCGCCCGCCGCAGCCAGGGGCGTCGGGGACGCGGGGCGGGGACTTCGAGGCTCCTGGGGGGAGCTCGAGGAGCGATCGCGCGAGGCGGTCATGACCTTCCGGGGTGCTCGGGCGGCGTCCGTGCTGGTCACCGCGGGAGCGCTCCATGGTGCCTCAGGCGGGCAGCACCCGCACGCCGTGATCGTCGGCCACCAGCCGCACCCCCGACAGGTCGACGACGACGGCGTCCGCGGCCGCCGCCTGCAGGTCGCCGACGCGGTGCGTGGTGGCCACGGCCAGCGTCGCGGCGCCGGCGGCCCGCCCGGCGGTGATGCCGGCCGGGGCGTCCTCCACCACGAGGCAGCGGGCCGGGTCCACCCCGAGCCGCTGCGCGGCGAGCAGGTAGGGGGCCGGGTCGGGCTTGCCGCGCTCCACGTCGCTGGCGGTGACGACGACGCCGGGGACCGGCAGCCCGGTGGCCCCGGCGCGCGCGGTCGCCAGCGGGCGGGTGCACGACGTCGCGATCGCCGCGCGGCCCGCCGGCAGCGCCGCGAGCGCCTCGCGCGCTCCGGGGAGGACGACGATGCCGTCGGTGTCGGAGACCTCGATATCGTCGATGCGCTGGGTGGCCGAGGTCCACCGGTCGGCCGGCAGCAGCCGCTCCACGATCTGGGCCGACGGGATGCCGTGCATCCCGGCCAGCAGCGCCGGGTCGACGCCCTCCTCATCGGCCCAGCGCATCCAGGACCTCACGACGACGGGGCCGGAGTCGATCAGCGTGCCGTCCATGTCGAACAGCACGGCGTCGAAGGTCCGCTCCGCGAGGGCGTCCAGCCCCAGGGGCAGGCCCTCCGGCACGGGCAGGGGCTCGGTGTCCACGGCGGGCAGACTAGAGGGGGTGAGCACACCCTCCTCCCCGGCCGCCCGCTCAGGGCCGGCCGCGCAGGCCGGCGGGGCCCCCGCACGTCGCGAGCGCCTCGTGGGGGTCGACGCCGCCCGCGGGGTGGCGCTGCTGGGGATGATGGGCACGCACCTGGTGGCCAGTACCACGGCCGGCGGCGGCACGAGCTGGGTGTACGAGGTGTTCAGCGGCCGCGCGTCGGCGCTGTTCGCGGTGCTGGCGGGGGTGGGGCTGGTGCTGGCGACGGGCCGCGGCCCCGACCGGATGCCACCGCGGGGCCTGGAGCTGCGCGCGGCTCGCGCCGGGGTGCTCGCCCGCGCCGGGGTGGTCGGGGGCGTCGGGCTGCTGGTGGGCCTGGCGCCCGGCTACATCTACGTGATCCTCGTGTACTACGGGCTGCTGTTCGCGGTCGCGTCGCTGTTCGTGGGGCTGCGGTTCCGCACCCTCGCGGTGCTCGGCGGCGCGTGGCTGCTGGTGGGCCCGGTGGTGGCCCGCCTGGTGCGCCCCCTGGTCTCCGGGCCCGGCAGCGCGCCCACCTTCGACGTCCCCGACCCGGCCTCGCTGCTGCACCCGCTGGAGCTGCTGACGGGGCTGCTGGTCACGGGCGTGTACCCGGTGATCACGTGGACCGGGTACCTGCTGGTGGGCATGGCCGTGGGCCGGCTGCCGCTGCACCGCGCGGCCGTGGCGGGCTGGCTGCTGGGCACCGGGGCGGTCGCGGCCGTCGCGGCGGCGCTGGCGTCCGCCGCGGCCCTGGGCGCCGCGGGCGGCGTACAGGTGCTCGAGGGCCAGGCGCCGCCGTCGTGGGGCCTCACCGACCTGCCGCACGCGCTCGACACGTTCCTGCCCGGCGCCACGCCGACGACGACGTGGGCGTGGCTGCTGGTCGACACCCCGCACTCGGCCACCCCGTTCGACCTCGTCGGCACCACCGGCAGCGCGCTCGCCGTGCTGGGGGCCGCCCTGCTGGTGGGCAGGGCGGTGCCGTGGCTGCTCGCGCCGCTGGCCGGTGCCGGCGCGATGACGCTGACGCTGTACTCCCTGCACGTGGTCACCTCGCTGCCGACCGGTGAGGTGCTGGGCCAGTACGGCTCCTGGCTGTTCCACGCCGCGGCGGCCGTGGTGGTCGGGCTGGCGTTCCGGGAGGCGGGCCGGCGCGGTCCCCTGGAGGCGGTGGCCGCCGCAGCGACGCGCGCCGCCCGTGCCCGGGTCCTGCGCCCCTCCTCCCCGTGATCATGGACTTCCGAAGCACTTTCCCACCGTGATCATGGACTTCCCGAGCACTCCCCGGTCACGATCATGAGCTGCTCGAACCCCTGGCACGGCGCTGCGCCACCGTCCTGCCCGGTGGCGGCCACCACCTCGCGGGCCCGCGGCCGCCAGCGCGACGGTCCCGGGAAGATCCGCACCCGCGGCCCGAGGACGCTCGGGAAGTCCATGATCACGCCCGGAAAGTGCTCGGGAAGCCCATGATCACGGAGGGGTCAGGTGGTGACGGGGGGCAGCTCCGCGTCGACGACGGCGGCCCCGCTCGGGTCGAGCACCTGCACGCGCGACGCGTCGGCGCGCAGCACCGCGGCGTTCATCGTGCAGTCGACCGCGCCGCCGGTGCCGAGCACCGTCCCCGCCACCACGGCCCGCCCGGCCTCGTCGACCACCACCACCTGGTAGGTCCGGCCCCGCTGGAGGCCGGTGAGGTCGAGCACGGTCTCGGTCCCCCACGTGTGCGAGACCACCGACGCGGTGGCGCCGACGCCGTCGCTCGTGCTGGTGGAGACCCGCTCCACCGCACCGAGCGTCCCCGGGGGCCCGGTGAGGACGGCGGGACGCCCGCTCTGGTCGATCGCGCCCCGGACCAGCGCCCCGCCCACCCCGCCGAGGGCGAGCAGCAGGCACGCCGCCAGTGCGAGCCCGGCCGTGCGCCGCGCCGAGCGGCGCTGCCGCGGGAGCGGGAGGACGACGGCGACGGGCGCTGGCGCGCTCGTCGTCGTCCCGGTGGTCGGACCGGTCGTGCCGGTGGCCGTGCCCACCCGGTCGCCCAGCCCGGGCGAGGCGCTCTCGCGCCAGGCGGCGGCGGGGTCCCGCAGCGGCTCCAGCTCGGCCAGCACCGCCCGCAGCTCCGCCAGCTCGGCTGCCGCCGACGGGTCGCGGGCGAGCAGCGCGTCCAGCTGCGGGCGCTCGTCGTCGTCGAGGTGACCGGTCGCGGCGGCGGCGAGCAGCGCGCGGTCAGCGTCGTCCACCGTGGTCCCCCTCCTGCTGGTCGGCCGCGAGCTCGGCCCGGAGGGCCTTCAGCGCGTAGAACATCCTCGTGCGCAGCGTGGCCACCGCCACACCCGTCTCCCGTGATACGTCCGCGTAGTCGCGTCCGTTCAGGTGCACCTCCACCACCACCCGGCGGTGGTCGGGGCTGAGGGCCGCCAGCGCCTGCGCGAGCCGCATCCGCTCCACCACGGCCGCGGGGGCGTCCCGCGGGTCGGCGGCCTCCGGGACGGACCCGTCGGCCACCGGGGGCGCCCGCCGGGCGCGGGAGCGGGCGGCGTCCACCACCACGTTGCGGGCGATGGCGAACAGCCAGGTGCGCACCGACCCGCGCTCGGGGTCGTGCCGGTCCGCGGCGCGCCAGGCGCGCACGAAGACCTCCTGCACGCAGTCCTCCGCGAGCGCCCGGTCCCTGAGGGCGCTGGCGGCGAAGGCCACCAGGGACGCGCCGTGCTCGGCGTACGCGGAGCGCACGTCGAACGCGCTGCGCCCCACCTGCTCCCCCTGCCCGCCCGACGGCCGGTGCACCACCGGTCCGCGAAAAGTACAGATGGCGGTGAACGCGGGCGAAGCGGGCTTCGTAGGACCGGGTGAACCCCTCCGCTCCTGGAGGGGCCCCGACCACAGAGGAGAACACCGTGGGACTCACCCGCACCGCCGCCGCCGCTGCCGCCGGAGCGCTCGCCCTGTCCGCCGTCGGCGTGGGCGCCGCCCAGGCGCACGACCGCTCGGCCAGCTCCGGCCAGCAGCACGGGGGCGGCCAGAGCGTGGTCGGCCTGGCCGCCGAGGGCACCTCGGTGGTGCAGCTGAGGGTCGGCAAGGGCGTGCAGGCGAGCCCGGCGAAGAAGGTCACCGGCCTGGCCGGGGACGGCCGCCTCGTCGGCATCGACCACCGCGTGCAGGACGGCAAGCTCTACGGCGTCGGTGACAAGGGCGGCGTCTACACCCTCGACGCCGCCACCGGGGGCGCCACCAAGGTCGCCCAGCTGACGGTGGCCCTGGAGGGGAAGGCCTTCGGGGTGGACTTCAACCCGGCCGCCAACGCGCTGCGCGTCATCAGCGACAGCGGCCAGAACCTGCGCCACCCGTTCGCGACCCCCGGCGCCGCCACCGTGGCGGACAAGCCGCTGAACTCCCCCACCGCCACCCCGCCGGTGGACCGCACGCAGGGCGTGACCGCCGCGGCGTACACGAACAACGACACCGACGCGAGCACCGGCACGGTCCTGTACGACATCTCCACCGCCACCGACCAGCTGCTCATCCAGTCGCCCGCCAACTCCGGCGCACTGGTGCCGGTGGGCGCCCTCGGCGTGGACGCCCAGGGCGACGCGGGCTTCGACGTCCTGTCCGAGCTGCGCGGCGGCAAGGCCGTGGGCGCCAAGGCGTGGGCCTCGCTGACCGTCGGCGGCACGCAGGGCCTGTACGAGATCAACCTCGTGAACGGCTCGGCCTCCAAGGTCGGCGACCTGCCCGCCGGCGTCACCGACATCGCGGTGCCGCTGGCCCGCTGAGACCCGCCCCCGAGGGGGTGAAGACCGAGGACGTCGGGCCGGGAGAGGGGGCCGGCCCGGCGTCCTCCACACCCAGCTCCCTCGTGATCATGGGCAGTCAGCCACCTCCTCAGGTGGCCGACTGCCCATGGTCACGGTCGGGGGGTGGTGGCCTTGTGCAGCGTCCCGGCCCGGCGCATCGCCGCGCGGGCGCGCTTGCGGTCCCCGGCGGCGTCGTAGGCGCAGGCCAGCCGGAACCAGGAGCCGAAGTCGTCCGGGGCCGCCTCGGTCTCGGCGCGGTAGCGCTCGAAGGCGGCGTCCGCGGCGGTCCGCTCGATGCGGCCCGCCTCGTTGCGCGGCAGGTCGTCGGGAGGCAGCCGCCCCTCCGCCTCGAGCTGGTGCGCCATCTTCTCCGTGCGCACGCCGAACACCAGCTCGCGCCCGATGGCCCACACCACCACCACGGGCAGGATCAGCACGCCCACGCCGAGCGCGACCGCCACCGGCTCACCGCTGGAGACGAGCACCACGCCGCGCTGCCCGAGCAGCACGAGGTAGAGCAGCATCGCCGCCAGCAGCAGGCCGATGACGGCCTTGGTCTTCACCTCACACGCCCAGCAGGTGATCGAGCCCCACGGTGAGGCCCGGCCGCTGGGCCACCTCGCGCACGGCCAGCAGCAGGCCGGGGGCGTAGGCGGTGCGGTCCGTGGCCTCGTGGCGCAGGATCAGCAGCTCGCCGTCGTTGCCCAGCCAGACCTCCTGGGCGGCCATGACGCCGGCCATGCGAAGGCTGTGCACGGGCACGCCCTCCACGGCGGCGCCGCGCGCGCCCTCCAGGCCCGAGCTGGTGGCGTCGGGGGCCGCCGGCGTCCCGGCCTCGCGGCGGGCGGCGGCCACCAGCTCCGCCGTGCGCACGGCGGTGCCGCTGGGCGCGTCGACCTTGGCGGGGTGGTGCGCCTCGAGCACCTCCACCGAGGTGAACCAGCGGGCGGCCTGCTGCGCGAAGCGGACCAGGAGCACCGCCCCGATCGCGAAGTTGGGGACGACGACGACGCCGATCCCCTCCGGCGCCTCCCGCAGCTGATCGCGCAGGCGGCCCAGCGCGGCCTCGTCCCAGCCGCTGGTGCCGACCACCACGTGCACGCCGGCGGCCACGAGGCCCGCGACGACGCCCGGGGAGGCCGAGGGCACCGACAGGTCCACGGCCACCTGCACACCGTGCTGGCGGGCCAGGGCCGCCGGGTCGTCCTGGCGCCCGGCCCGGGCGACCAGCTCGAGGTCGTCGGCGCCCTCGAGCGCGTCGCAGGCCATCCGGCCCATCTTCCCGCCGGCGCCCACCACCAGGACGCGCGTCGCGCCGCTGTCGGGTCGTCCGGTCACGGCGCCACCGGCACCGGGTCGGACTCGAACGGGCCGACCACGGTGAGGTGGTGCGGGGCCGCCCACAGCTCGGCCGCCAGCTGCTGGACGTCGTCGGCGGTGACCGAGGCCGCTCGGGCCAGGGCGTCCTCCAGGGACAGGTACTCACCGTGCACGAGCTCGGCCTTGCCCAGCCGCGACATCCGCGAGCCGGAGTCCTCCAGGGCCAGCACCGTGCCACCGCTGACCTGCCCGATGGCGCGCTGCAGCTCCCCGTCGCGCAGCCCGCCGGTGGCCAGCTGCTCCCACTCGTGGGCCAGCAGCTCCACCACCTGCGGCACGCGGCTCGGCGTGCATCCGGCGTAGAGGCCGAACAGCCCGGCGTCGGCGTACCCGGAGGAGAAGGAGTAGACGGAGTACGCCAGCCCGCGGCGCTCGCGCACCTCCTGGAACAGCCGGCTGCTCATGCCCCCGCCGAGGACGGCGTTGAGGACGGCGAGCACGTGCCGGCGCGGGTCTCCCGCGCGCAGCCCCGCGCCGCCGAGCACCACGTTGGCCTGCTCGGTGGGGCGGTCCACCGTGAGGACGGAGCCGCCGGGCAGCCCGTCCGCGATCCCCCGGTCCTGGCGGCCCCCGGCGGAGCGCCGCGGCAGCGGGGTGCGGGCGTCCTGGGGCCACCCGGCGCCCGCCAGCGCCGCGGAGACGGCGGCGCACACGGCGTCGTGGTCGAGGCCGCCGGCGGCGGTCACCACGAGCCCGGGCGCGGTGTAGTGCTGCTGGTAGTGCTCCCACACGGCGTCGCGGGGCACGTCGAGGATGGTCTGCGCGGTGCCGCCGATGGGGCGCCCCAGCGGGCTGTCGGCGCCGAAGACCTGCTCGGTGAAGCGCTCGTGGGCGACGTCGACAGGGTCGTCGTCGTTCATCGCCAGCTCCTCCAGGATCACCTGGCGCTCGCCCTCGAGGTCCTCGGGGTCGAGCGTGGCGGAGGTGACCATGTCGGCGATGACGTCCACCGCGAGCGGCAGGTCGGTGTCGAGGACCCGCGCGTAGTAGGTGGTGTGCTCCTTGCCGGTGGCGGCGTTGGACTCCCCGCCCACCGCGTCGAACGCCGAGGCGATGTCCAGGGCGGAGCGGTGGCGGGTGCCCTTGAAGAGCAGGTGCTCGAGGAAGTGCGTGGAGCCGTGGTGGCCGTCGGCCTCGTCGCGCGACCCGACGCCCACCCAGGCGCCCAGGGTCGCCGACCGCAGGCCGGGCACCGCCTCGGTGAGCACCCGAACGCCTCCGGCCAGGACGCTGCGGCGCACGGTGGCACCGTGTCCGTCAGCGTCCTGGCCGGAGAGGGTCAGGGTGCCCTCCTGCTCCAGGGGCAGGGGGACAGCCGTCATGTCAGCGGGTCAGTCCCTCAGATCGCCGCGGCCGGCGCGCTGTCGGCGGAGTCCGCGGCAGCCGCCGCCTCGTCGACCACCGGGGAGAGGCTGAGCTTGCCGCGCGGGTCGATCTCGGTGATCTCCACCTGGATCTTCTGGCCCACGGAGACCACGTCGTCCACGGACTCCACGCGCTTGCCGCCGGCCAGCGCGCGCATCTTGGAGATGTGCAGCAGGCCGTCCTTGCCCGGCGTCAGGGAGACGAAGGCGCCGAACGCGGTCGTCTTGACGACGGTGCCGACGTAGCGCTCCCCCACCTCGGGCATCTGCGGGTTGGCGATGGCGTTGATCGCGCTGCGCGCGGCCTCCGCCGACGGGCCGTCGACGGCGCCGATGTACACGGTGCCGTCGTCCTCGATGGAGATGTCGGCGCCGGTGTCGTCCTGGATCTGGTTGATCATCTTGCCCTTGGGGCCGATGACCTCGCCGATCTTGTCGACGGGGACCTTCACCGAGATGACGCGCGGGGCGGTGTCGGCCATCTCGTCGGGGCTGTCGATGGCCTCGGCCATCACCGACAGGATGTGCAGGCGGGCCTCGCGGGCCTGGGTCAGCGCGGACGCCAGCACCGAGGCGGGGATGCCGTCGAGCTTGGTGTCGAGCTGGATGGCCGTGACGAACTCGGAGGTGCCGGCCACCTTGAAGTCCATGTCACCGAACGCGTCCTCGGCGCCCAGGATGTCGGTGAGCGCCGCGTAGCGGGTCTCACCGTCCACCTCGGCGGAGACGAGGCCCATGGCGATGCCGGCGACGGGCGCGCGCAGCGGCACACCCGCGTTCAGCAGCGACATGGTGGACGCGCAGACCGAGCCCATCGAGGTGGAGCCGTTGGAGCCCAGCGCCTCGGAGACCTGGCGGATCGCGTAGGGGAACTCCTCGCGGCTCGGCAGCACCGGCATGAGCGCGCGCTCGGCCAGGGCGCCGTGGCCGATCTCGCGGCGCTTCGGGGAGCCGACGCGGCCGGTCTCGCCGGTGGAGAACGGCGGGAAGTTGTAGTTGTGCATGTAGCGCTTGCGCGTCACCGGCGAGAGGGTGTCGAGCTGCTGCTCCATGCGGAGCATGTTCAGCGTGGTGACGCCCAGGATCTGGGTCTCGCCGCGCTCGAACAGCGCCGAGCCGTGCACGCGCGGCAGCACGTCGACCTCGGCCGAGAGCTGGCGGATGTCGCGCAGGCCGCGGCCGTCGATGCGGGTGCCGTCGCGCAGGATCGACTGGCGCACGAGCGACTTGTTCAGCGAGCGGAAGGCGGCCGAGACCTCCTTCTCACGCCCCTCGAACTGGTCGGCCAGGGAGGACTGGACCTTCGCCTTGGCGGCGTCGGTGGCGGCCTCGCGCTCCTGCTTGTCGGCGATGGCCAGCGCGGCGGTCAGGTCCGCGGTGCCGGCGGCCTTCACGGCCTCGAGCACGTCGTCCTGGTAGTCCAGGAAGCGCGGGAACTCCACGGCCGGCTTCTGCGCGGCGGCGGCCAGCTCGGCCTGGGCGCGGCACAGCTCGGCGATGAAGGGCTTGGCGGCCTCGAGGCCCTGCGCGACGACCTCCTCGGTCGGCGCGGGGGCGCCCCCCTTGATGGCGTCCCAGGACGTCTCGGTGGCCTCGGCCTCGACCATCATGATCGCGACGTCGTCACCGACGACGCGGCCGGCCACGACCATGTCGAAGACGGCGCGCTCGATCTCGGAGTGGCGCGGGAAGGCGACCCACTGGCCGTCGATGAGGGCGACGCGGACGCCGCCGATCGGGCCGGAGAAGGGCAGGCCGCTCAGCTGGGTGGACGCGGAGGCCGCGTTGATGGCCAGCACGTCGTACGGGTCGTCCGGGTGCAGCGCGAGCACCGAGATGACCACCTGGACCTCGTTGCGCAGGCCGCTCACGAAGGAGGGGCGCAGCGGCCGGTCGATGAGGCGGCAGGTGAGGATCGCGTCGGTGCCGGGGCGGCCCTCGCGGCGGAAGAACGAGCCGGGGATCTTCCCCGCGGCGTACATCCGCTCCTCGACGTCGACGGTGAGCGGGAAGAAGTCGAAGCCGTCGCGCGGGTGCTTGCCGGCGGTGGTGGCGCTCAGCAGCATCGTCTCGCCGTCGAGGTAGGCGGCGACGGAGCCGGCGGCCTGCTTGGCGAGGCGCCCGGTCTCGAAGCGGACGGTGCGGGAGCCGAACGAGCCGTTGTCGAGGACGGCGGTGCTGGCGGAGATCTCGGGACCCTCCACGGGTTCCCTCTCTTTCTCTCGGTGGCGTTGACCACGCGGCGAGAGCGGGCGCTGACCGGCCATCGATCGAAGCCGCCGGTCCGCCACCGCTGGCGCTCTCGCGCCCGCGGAGGTTCCGGCGGCCACTGTCGAGGACCGGGCCTCGCGCGCACCGCCCCGTGGGATCTGGGACGTGGTTCTGGGACGTGCAGCGACCCCCGGCACCAGCCGGGGGTCGCGGGGGGTCAGCGGCGGATGCCGAGGCGCTCGATGAGCGTGCGGTACCGGTTGATGTCCGTCTTGGTCAGGTACTGCAGCAGCCGGCGGCGCTGGCCGACGAGCAGGAGCAGACCACGACGGCTGTGGTGGTCGTGCGGGTGCTCCTTGAAGTGCTCGGTCAGGTCCTTGATGCGCTGCGTCAGCATCGCGATCTGGACCTCCGGGGAGCCCGTGTCGCCCTCGGCCGTGGCGTACTCGGACATGATGCGCTGCTTGGTGGCGGCGTCGAGCGGCATGGTGGTGCTCCTCGCAGAGTCTCGTTGCGCGGCGCTCCGGGGCTGGTCCACCCGGGCTCTTGGGTCCGCGGCCGATCGAACGGCACCCCCATGCTACAGCCGTGTGAACGGCCGCCGGTCAGGGGCGCCTCAGCACTCCACCGGGTGCTCCGCCAGCACCTGGCGGCAGCGGACCACGTCGGCGTCCATCTGCTCCACCAGCGCCTCGACGGAGTCGAAGCGCAGCGTGGGCCGCAGGAGCTCGACGACGTCGACGCCCACGCGCTCCCCGTACAGGTCCAGCTGCGCGGAGGCCTCGCTGCCCACCAGGGCGTGCGCCTCCAGGCGGCGCTCCAGCCCGTCGAAGGTCGGGTTGGTGCCGATGGAGACCGCGGCCGGGAGCACCCGGCCGCCGCGCGCCGCGGCCTCGGCGTCGGAGACCCCGGCCAGGTCGAGCCGCACCAGCCACCCGGCGTACACCCCGTCCCCGGGGACGAGCACCCCCACCTGGCCGAGGTTGGCCGTGGGGTAGCCCAGCTCGCGGCCGCGGTGGTCGCCGTGCACCACGACGCCCTCCACCCGGTGCGGCCGGCCCAGCTGCTCGGCGGCGGCCGCCGCGTCCCCCGCGGTGAGCAGCTCGCGCACCCAGGACGAGCTCCAGCGGCGCTCGCCGTCGTCGTCCTGCGCGCCGTGGCCGTCACCGTGGACGTCCTCGAGGGCGACCGTCTCGAAGCCGTGGTCGCGCCCCAGGTCGCGCAGGCTGTCCAGCGAGCCCGCGCCGTTCCTGCCGAACCGGGCGTCCCGCCCGGCGCAGACCACCGAGGCGCCCAGCGCGCCCACCATGACGTCGGCCACGAAGCGCTCCGGCGGCCACGAGGCGAGCTCGGCGGTGAAGGGCAGCACGAGGACGGCGTCCAGGCCGGTCTCCTCGAGCAGCTCCAGCTTGCGGCGCAGCGTGGTGAGCAGCGGGGGCGCCGCCTGCGGGCGCAGCACCGCGAGCGGGTGCGGCTCGAACGTCACGGCCACCGCCTGCGCCCCGAGCGCGCGCGCCCGGGCCACCACGGCCCGCAGCACGCTGGTGTGGCCGCGGTGGACGCCGTCGAAGTTGCCGAGCGCCACCACGGAGGGGCCGAAGCCCGCCGGGACCTCCTCGAGGCCAGACCACCGCTGCACGCCGACAGTCTGGACGCCGCTCCGGCGGACCCGCCCACGGGGGCCGCCGGAGCGCTCGGGGTGCGCGGCGGGCAGGACCGGCCGATCATGGGTCGATGGCCGGCATCCTCGACAAGCTCACCCGCTTCGCCCGCAGCCCGAAGGGCCAGCGCGCCATCGGCACGGCCTCCCGCAAGGCGCAGGAGTACGCCAGCAGGCCGGAGAACCGCGCGAAGATCGGCAAGCTCGCCTCCCGCTTCGGCGGTCGCGGAGGCTCCGGGGGCAGCACCCCCCGCTGAGCCCCGCTGGCACACGCGCCGGACCCCGTCCGGTGACCACGCAGAAGACCCGCACCCCCGAGCCCGGGGTGCGGGTCTTCTGCGCGTCGGCGGCGGAGGGGTCAGCTGCTCCCCCGACCCGGCTCGGCCAGCGCCACCTCGGCGTCGGTGAGCAGCCGCGAGCGGATGAGGAACCTCACGCCCTCGGGGGCCTCGAGGCTGAACCCCGCCCCGCGCCCCTTCACCACGTCCACCGTGAGGTGGGTGTGCCGCCAGTACTCGTACTGGGACGCCGACATCCAGAACGGCGCCCCGGCCACCTCCCCCAGCAGCACGTCGGCCTCGGAGGTGATGAAGTCGCCGTCGGGGAAGCACATCGGCGACGACCCGTCGCAGCAGCCGCCGGACTGGTGGAACATCACGGGCCCGTGCTGCTCGACCAGCTGCGCGACCAGGGCCGCCGCCTCGGGGGTGATGTCCACCCGCGAGGCGGCGGTCGCTCCTGGACCTGAGCTCATCGTCCGCCTGTCAGAAGAAGCCGAGCTTGTCCGGCGAGTAGCTGACCAGCATGTTCTTGGTCTGCTGGTAGTGGTCGAGCATCATCTTGTGGTTCTCGCGGCCGATGCCGGACTGCTTGTAGCCGCCGAAGGCCGCGTGGGCCGGGTAGGCGTGGTAGTTGTTCACCCACACCCGTCCCGCCTGGATGCCGCGGCCCAGCCGGTAGGCGGTGTTCGCGTCGCGGGTCCACACCCCGGCGCCCAGGCCGTAGAGGGTGTCGTTGGCGATCCGCAGCGCGTCGTCCTCGTCGGAGAACCGGGTCACCGAGACCACGGGGCCGAAGATCTCCTCCTGGAAGATCCGCATCGAGTTGGTGCCCTCGAAGATGGTCGGCTCGACGTAGTAGCCGTCGGGCAGGCCCTCCACGGTCCGCTTCCCGCCGCCGGTGCGCACCGTGGCGCCCTCGTCGCGGCCGATCTGCAGGTAGCTGAGGATCTTCTCCTGCTGGTCGTTGCTGGCCTGCGCGCCGATCATCGTGGCGGTGTCGAGCGGGTCGCCGGAGACGATGGCCTCCACGCGCTTCGTGGCGCGCTCCATGAACTCGTCGTAGATGGACTCGTGCACCAGCGCCCGCGACGGGCAGGTGCAGACCTCGCCCTGGTTGAGCGCGAACATCGTGAAGCCCTCGAGCGCCTTGTCGAGGAAGGCGTCGTCAGCGGCCATGACGTCCGGCATGAAGACGTTGGGGCTCTTGCCGCCCAGCTCCAGGGTCACCGGGATGAGGTTCTGCGAGGCGTACTGCATGATCAGCCGCCCCGTGGTGGTCTCCCCGGTGAAGGCGACCTTCGCGATCCGGTCCGAGCTCGCCAGCGGCTTGCCCGCCTCGGCGCCGAAGCCGTTGACCACGTTGAGCACGCCGTCGGGCAGCAGGTCGCCGATGATCTCGACCACCTTGAGGATCGACCACGGGGTCTGCTCGGCGGGCTTGAGCACCACGCAGTTGCCCGCCGCGAGCGCCGGGGCCAGCTTCCACACGGCCATGAGGATCGGGAAGTTCCAGGGGATGATCTGCCCGACCACGCCCAGCGGCTCGTGGAAGTGGTAGGCCACCGTGGAGTCGTCGATGGGCGAGATGCCGCCCTCCTGGGCGCGGATGGCGCCGGCGAAGTAGCGGAAGTGGTCCACCGCCAGCGGCAGGTCCGCGTTGAGCGTCTCGCGGACCGCCTTGCCGTTCTCCCAGCACTCGGCGACGGCGAGCTCCTCGAGGTGCTCCTCGATGCGGTCGGCGATCTTGTTGAGGATGTTGGCGCGCTGCGCGGGGCTGGTGCGGCCCCAGGTCTGGGCGACGCCGTGGGCGGCCTCGAGGGCCAGGTCGACGTCGGCCTTGGTGGAGCGCGCGACGTGGGTGAAGACGTGCCCGGTGACGGGCGAGGGGTTGTCGAAGTACCGGCCCTCCACCGGCGGGACCCACTTGCCGCCGATGTAGTTGTCGTAGCGCTCCTCGTAGCTGACGAGAGCGCCCTCGGTGCCGGGCTGGGCGTAGGCCATGGCGAACCTCCTGCTCGACCTCAGTGTCGTGCTCCCCGGGAGGGGATGCCCCGATGCTCGTCCGGAGGCGGTTGGCGGCTGGTTGGTCGCTCGGCCGGTCGGCTCGGCGGTGGGCTCAGAGGTCGGCGACGGCCAGGCGGGCGGCGAGCAGCGCCCGTGACGGCTCACCGGCGGGGGCGGCCGCCAGGGCCGCGGCGAGCACCTCGGAGTCCCAGGGGCAGGTGCGCGCCCAGCGCAGGGCGGCCTCGGCGGCGGGGTCGGCGAGCAGCGCCTCGCGCACAGCGCACGTGACGTAGCTGGCGGTCTGGCGGAGCTCGGGTGACTCGGTGCCCGCCAGGAGGTCGCCGCCGTAGTGCTCGGCCGCGGCGGTCGGCTCGCCCTGCGCGACGGCGTCCAGCACGGCGTCGACGTCGGTGCGCACCGGCAGCGCCAGCCGGTAGGGCCGTGAGGTGAGGGCGCCTCCGAGCGCGGCCCGCACGTGGCTGACCTCGGCCTTGAGCGTGGAGGTGGTGACGGGGGCGTCCCCGTACAGGGAGGCGTGCAGCTCGGGCAGCGAGAGCCCCTCGGGGTGCAGCGCCAGCAGGGCGAGCACCTCCAGCTGGCGCCGGGTCAGCGCGAGGCGCCGCCCGCCGAGGCGGGCCTCCCCCGCCCCGAGCAGCCGCAGCTCCAGCACCGGCTGCTCGGCGCCGCGGTCGGCCGGTGCGGGCTGGCCCGTGGAGGCGGCGTGCTGCACCAGCTGCGCCAGCGCCCCCGCGGTGGCCGGTCCCAGCGGCTGCGCCCGGTCCCAGGTGGTGGACAGGTCGACGACGCCGAGCGCGCGCCCGGTGCGCTCGTCGTAGACCGGCGCCGCCCAGCACACCCACCCCTCGACGGCGTGGGCGAAGTGCTCGGCCGACCACACCGTGGACAGCGACCCGGTGCGCAGCGCGAGGTCGAGGGCGTTGGTGCCCACGCTGGCCTCGTCCCACCGGCCTCCGGGGGCGAACCCCACGGACTCGGCGCGGCGGCGCATCACGCGTCCGGCGGAGGTCCACAGGATGCGCGCGGAGGCGTCGGTGACGGCGACGACGAGGTCGCCGTCCTCGGCGGCGCGGGCCAGCTGCGGGCCCATGACGCGCACGGCGTGCTGCAGCGGGGAGCCGCGCCAGGCGCGCTCGACGTCGTCGGGGTCGGCCATGGGCGCCACGTCGAGGTCGGGGGCGACCGTGGCCGCCGACCGCGCCCAGCTGGCGCGGATCTCCTCGCGGACCGCCGCCGGGCCCGGGACGGAGGTCCGCAGGCCCCCGCGCGCCGAGGCGATCTCAGCGCGGCGCCGACGCGCCTCCACCGTCACCGTCACAGGGCCTCCCCCGCAGCTGCCGCCCGGCGTCCTCGCGCGTGCGTGGTGCCAGGGTAGGCACGCGCGGCGCGTGGTCGCCAGGGCCGGTCAGGCGGTGGGCCGGCGAGCGGGTGGCAGCCGTCAGCCCACCTCGGCCGGGTCCGCCAGCACGAGCACGGGGCGGATCGCGCCGTCGCGCTCCTCCACCAGCGCCACGAGGCGGTCCCCGGGGCCGAGCACGGCCACCGGGCCCTGCGCCCCGGGGGGCACGGGCAGCTGGCCGGCGGCCAGCCGCTGGCCCATCGCCAGGCGCCGGGCGAGCGCGTCGTCGGCCTCGGCCACCGGGAAGACGCGCCGGGCGGCGTCGGCCAGGCCCAGCAGGTGCGGCGCGGCGCCGTCCTCCACGAGGCGGTCCAGGGGCACGGCGGCGGCCTCGGCGAAGGTGCCGACGCGGGTGCGCCGCAGCGCGGTGAGCGACCCGCCCACCCCGAGGGCGGCGCCGGCGTCCCGGGCCAGGGCCCGCACGTAGGTCCCCGAGCTGACCACCACGCGGACGTCGGCGTCCACGGCGGCCACCTCGGGCGCCCGCTCGTCCCGGGCGGGACGGACGTCGAGCACCTCGAAGGCGCTCACCACCACGGGGCGCGCGGCCAGCACCACCTCCTGGCCGGCGCGGACCAGTGCGTGCGCGCGCTGGCCGTCCACCTTCTTGGCGCTGACCGTGCTGGGCACCTGGTCGAGGTGGCCGGTGAGCGCGGCCGCCGCCCGCTCGACGTCGGCCCTGGTCAGGTGGGCGGCGTCGGTGCGGGCCAGGACGTCGCCGTCGGCGTCGTCGGTGTGGGTCGCCACCCCGAACCGCATCGTGGCCAGGTACTCCTTCTCCGCCCCCACCAGGTGCGTCAGCAGCCGCGTGGCCCGCTCCACCCCCACCAGGAGCACGCCGGTGGCGCCCGGGTCCAGGGTGCCGGCGTGGCCGACGCGCCGGGTCCCGGCGGCACGCCGCACCCGCGAGACGACGTCGTGGCTGGTCATCCCCGCCGGCTTGTCGACGACGACGAGGCCGCTCGGGGCGGGTCCGCTGCGGCGCTGCTGCACGCCGCCAGCCTCCCAGGCCGGCTGCTCCCTCCTCCGGACGGGTGGAGGCACCAGGGACCTTGGTCCCGACCCGGACCGCCCCGCTGGAGGGCTCGGCCCGCGCCGCCGATGCCCCGGACGTGGAGAGCATCTCGCCCGTGCGGCGCTGGCGCCGCGGTGGTCTCGTGGCCCCGTGGGTGCTCGCGCGCACCACGGGCAGCCTGTACGTGGCGGGGGGCCTGGCCGTGCTGCTGGCAGCGCTGGCGGACCCCGCCCGCAGCCTCGCCCTCTTCGCGGTGGCCGGGGTCGCGACGGCCACGGGCCTGGTCGTCCTGCGGCACGGGCAGCGGCTGCGGTCGCTGGCGTTCCACGCCCTGGTGACCTCGGGCACGGCCCTCATCACGGCCGTGGTGCTCACCGCGCCGAGCACCACCACGGCGCTGGCGCTGGCCAGCACCTACACGTTCGTGGCGATCGACGTCTTCTACTACTTCGCCGGCGCCGAGGCCCTGCTCCAGCTGGCGCTGCTGGTGGTCGCGAGCAGCGCCGCGCTGCACGAGCGGACGCTGCCGTGGGTGGTGGTGACCGGGTTCCTCGTGCTGCTGGGCGCGGTGGCGCTGGTGATCGGCGACCTCGCCGGACGCGCGGCGCGGGCGGACCACGACGCCCTGACCGGCCTGCTGAACCGCCGGGGGTTCGACGAGGCCCTCGAGCGCCGCCTCGAGGAGGCCACCCGCACGGGGGCGCCGATGGCGGTGGCGCTGCTGGACGTCGACCACTTCAAGCGCGTCAACGACGCCCACGGCCACCAGGTGGGTGACGACCTGCTGCGCTCCCTGGCCCGCGGCCTGCAGCGGCGCCTGCCGAGCGGAGCCGTGGTGGGGCGGCTCGGCGGGGACGAGTTCGCGCTGGTGGTGCCCGGCTGGGGCGGCGACGCCACCCCGGCGGCGCTGGAGGACCTCGTGCGGGGGCTGGAGGCGTCGGTGTCGGCGGGCGTGGTGGTGGCGCTGCGCGCGGAGCCGCCCGGGGAGGTGCTGCGCCGTGCGGACGCCGCGCTCTATCGGGCCAAGAGCGGCGGCCGGGGGCGGGTGGTGCTCGGGGACGCCAGCACGGGTCACCTGGCGGGCGACCTCGCGGCGGCGCTGGTCGCGCCCGGAGGGGGCGGGCTGCGCGTGGTGCTGCAGCCGGTGGTCTCCGTGCGCAGCGGGCGCACCGCCGCGGTGGAGGCCCTCGCCCGCTGGGACCACGCGGGGCGGGGCCCGGTGCCCCCCTCGGAGTTCGTGCCGGTGGCCGAGGACGCGGGTCTGGTGCGGGCGCTGGGGGCCTTCGTCCTGCGCCGCGCCTGCGAGCAGGCCCGCGTCCTGCAGACCGGTCTCGACGAGCCGGTGCTGCTGACCGTGAACGCCAGCGGGCGCGAGCTCGTCGACGCCGACTACGCCGACGGGGTCCTCGCGGAGCTGCAGCGCTGCGGCTGGCCGGCGGAGCAGCTGGTGGTGGAGGTGACCGAGAGCGTGGTCGAGGGGGGTTCCAGCCCGGCCCTGGCGTCGCTGGAGCAGCTGCGCCGCCGGGGCGTGCGCGTGGCCGTCGACGACTTCGGCGCGGGCTACTCCACCTTCTCGCGCCTCGACGAGGTGCCCGCCGACTACCTGAAGATCGACGCGGCGCTGCTGTCGACGGCCACCACCTCACCGCGGCGCCGGGCGCTGGTCGAGGCCGTGCTCGGGGTGGCCGCGACGCTGGGCCTGGTGGCCATCGCCGAGGGGGTGGAGACCCCCGAGCAGGCGGGGCTGCTGCAGGCGCTCGGCTGCCCGCTGGCCCAGGGGTACTTCTACGGCAGGCCCGCCGACGCCGCCGACCTGCTGGCGGCGGCGCCGGTGGTGGACCCGGTCTAGCGCGCGGACCCGGCGCCGGGGGCGTTCTCGTCGTCGCTCTCGGCGTCGGCGTCGTCGCTCTCGTCGTCGTCGGCGCTCTCGTCGTCGTCGAGGTGCTCGGCCGGCTTGCGGTACGGGTCCTCGTCACCGGCGTACGCGGCGCCGGAGGCGAGGGCCGCGACCTCGGCGTCGCGCGCGGCGGTCTTGACGAGCACGTCGTCGAAGTGGGCCGAGGTCTCCGGCAGGGCGTCGGCGATGAACTCGAGCGTCGGGGTGAGGCGGACACCGGTCCGCCGGCCCACCTCCGAGCGCAGCACGCCCTTGGCGCTGGCCAGGGCCGCGGCCGTGCCGGCGCGCGCCTCGTCGTCGCCGTAGACGGTGTAGAAGACCGTCGCGTGCTGCAGGTCACCGGTCACCCGGGCGTCGGTGACGGTGATGAAGCCGAGGCGCGGGTCCTTGATGCGGCGCTCGAGGGTCTCGGCGACGACGACCTTGATGCGGTCGGCGAGCTTGCGGGCGCGTGCCGGGTCGGCCACGGCTACCTCCAGGTGGTTCGTGCTGCCCCGGGTGGGGCAGGTCAGTCGTCGTCGCTGTGGATCATGGTGTGCGCGGAGAGGACCTGCACCTCCGGGTCGTCGGCGACGACGCGCTCGGCGGCGTCCAGCACGCGCTGGACGTGGCCGACGTCGCCAGCGACGACGCCGACGGAGATCTCGGCCCTGCGGTGCAGGTCCTGGTGGCCGGTCTCCGCGGCGCTCACCTCCAGCCGCTTGAGCTGGGCCAGCAGCGGGCGCACCACGGCCCGCTTGTGCTTCAGGGAGTGGACGTCGCCGAGGAGCAGGTCGACGACGAGGGCGCCTACGTACATGCTCGGTCGCTCCGCTCGGAGAGCCCCCCGGTGATCATGGGCGTCCGCCACCTGCGAGGGTGGCGGACGCCCGTGACCACGGCCGGGAGGGGTCAGGCGCGGGGCTTCTCCCGCATCTCGAACGTCTCGATGACGTCGCCCTCCTTGATGTCGTTGAAGCTGCCCAGGCCGATGCCGCACTCGAAGCCGTCACGGACCTCGGTCGCGTCGTCCTTGAACCGCCGCAGCGACTCGATGGACAGGTCGTTGCCGACCACGACGCCGTCGCGGGTGAGGCGCGCCTTGGAGTTGCGGCGGATCGTGCCGCTGCGCACCAGCGAACCGGCGATGTTGCCGAACTTGGAGGAGCGGAACACCTCGCGCACCTCGGCGGTGCCGAGCTGCACCTCCTCGAACTCCGGCTTGAGGAGGCCGCGCAGGGCCTGCTCGACGTCGTCGATGGCCTGGTAGATCACCGAGTAGTAGCGCATGTCGATGCCCTCGCGCTCGGCCAGGTCGGCCACGCGCTCGGCAGGACGCACGTTGAACCCGATGATCACGGCGTTGTCGACCGTGGCCAGGTTGACGTCGTTCTGGGTGATGGCGCCCACGCCGCGGTGGATGATCCGCAGCTCGACGTCGTCGCTCACCTCGATGCCCAGCAGGGCGTCCTCGAGGGCCTCGACCGAGCCGGACCCGTCGCCCTTGATGATGAGGTTGAGGGTCTCGACCTTGCCGGCGGCGAGGGCCTCGTTGAGGTCCTCCAGGCTGATGCGCTTGCGGCGCTTGGCCAGGCTGGCGGCGCGGGCGGCCGACTCGCGGCGCTCGGCGATCTGGCGGGCCGTGCGGTCGTCCGGGGCCACCAGGAAGGTGTCGCCGGCGCCGGGCACGGCCGTGAGGCCGAGCACGAGGACGGGCCGGGAGGGCGTGGCCTCGTCGACCGTCTCGCCGTTCTCGTCGAGCATGGCGCGGACGCGGCCGAAGCCGTTGCCCGCCACGATCGCGTCGCCGACGCGCAGCGTGCCGGACTGGACCAGCACCGTGGCGACCGGACCGCGGCCCTTGTCGAGGTGGGCCTCGATGGCCACGCCGCGAGCGTCCTTGTCGGGGTTCGCCCGCATGTCGAGCGCCGCGTCGGCGGTGAGCAGGACGGCCTCGAGGAGGTCGTCGATGCCCTGCCGCTTCAGCGCGCTGATCGGCACGAACATGGTGTCGCCGCCGTACTGCTCGGCCACCAGGTTGTACTCGGTCAGCTGCTGCATGACCTTGTCGGGGTTCGCCCCCTCCTTGTCGACCTTGTTGACCGCCACCACGATCGGCACGCCAGCGGCCTGCGCGTGGTTGAGGGCCTCGATCGTCTGGGGCATCACGCCGTCGTCCGCCGCGACCACGAGGATCGCGATGTCCGTCACCTGGGCACCGCGGGCGCGCATGGCGGTGAACGCCTCGTGACCCGGGGTGTCGATGAAGGTGATGGCGCGGTCCTCACCCTCGTGCGTGGTGTGGACCTGGTAGGCGCCGATGGCCTGGGTGATGCCGCCGGCCTCGCCCGCCACCACGTCGGTGGAGCGGATCGCGTCGAGCAGCTTGGTCTTTCCGTGGTCGACGTGGCCCATGACGGTGACCACCGGAGGACGGGCCTCCAGGTCGTCGTCGTCCTCGGCCTCGAGCTCGGCGTCCAGGTCGATGTCGAAGCCGGCGAGCAGCTCGCGCTCCTCGTCCTCCGGCGACACGATCTGCACGTCGTAGCCCAGCTCGGAGCCGAGCAGGCGGAACGTGTCCTCGTCGAGGGACTGGGTGGCGGTGGCCATCTCACCGAGGTGGAACAGCACCGTGACCAGCGACGCGGGGTTGGCGTCGATGCGCTCGGCGAAGTCGGTCAGCGACGCGCCGCGGCGCAGCCGGATGACGGTGGTGCCGTCACCGCGGCGGACCTGCACGCCGCCGACGCTCGGGGCCTGCATGGCCTCGAACTCCTGGCGCTTCGCGCGCTTCGACTTGCGCCCGCGGACCGGACGGCCGCCGGAGCGGCCGAACGCGCCCTGGGTGCCGCCGCGACCGCGACCGCCCTTCCCGAAGCCACCACCGGCGGGGCCACCACCGGGACGGCCGGGAGCGCCACCGCCGCCGGGACCGCCCGGGCGACCGGGGCCGCCGGGACGCCCGGGAGCGCCACCGCGGGCGGGTGCGCCCGGACGGCCGACGCTGGAGCGGCCCGGCATCATGCCGGGGTTGGGGCGGGGACCACCCGGACGCGGACCGCCAGGACGGGGCCCACCCGGACGGTCGCCAGCACCCGCGGCGGGGGCGCCGGGAGCGCCGGCGGGACCACCCGGGGCCTGCGGACGCGGAGCGCCCGTGCGCATGCCCTGGCTGGAGGCGAAGGGGTTGTTGCCCGGACGCGGGGCGCCGGGACGCGGCGCACCGCCGCGCATGCCCTGGCTGGGGGCGAAGGGGTTGTTGCCCGGACGCGCGGGGGCGCCGGGACGGGGAGCGCCGGCGCCGGGGGCCGCGGGGGCACCCGGGCGCGGAGCGCCGCCACCGGGAGCGGGACGGCCCGGCGCGGCCGGGGCGCCCGGACGCGGGGCAGAGCCGCCGGGCGCGGGACGGCTGGGGGCCGGTGCGCTGGGGGCGGCGGGCGCGGCGGAGGCGGCCGCCGGGCGGGCGGCCGGAGCCGCGGGAGCGGCCGGCGACGGCGCCGCCGGACGCGCCGGAGAGGGCTGCGCCGCAGCGGGAGCGCTGGGGGCCGGCGCGGCGGGCCTGGGCCCACCCCGCGCGGCGTCCGGTGCTGCCGGTGTCGG